>JBBQPY010000003.1:0-77506 GCA_038216735.1 Chthonomonadales bacterium | reverse complement strand
CGGCCGGGATCCAGATGGCTGTCTTTGCCGGCGACGCTTACAAAACACGCAACCCGCATCAGACCGATCAGCGCGAGTTCGCCGACTGCATCCGCCGCCTCACCACGCAGCATATTCCGGTCGTGATGATCGCGGGCAACCACGATATGCCCGCGCAGCGCGGTCGCGCCAATGCGGTTGAGATATATCGTACGCTCGACGTCACCAATGTTCATGTGATGACCAAGCCAGGCACGATCGTCGTAGAGACGTCGGGAGGGCCGGTGCGCGTATGTGCCCTGCCCTATCTCATCAAGGGTTACTCGGTGCAGCGCGAGGAGTTTCAGGGCAAAACGCTTGCCGAAACGCGGCTGTTGTTCGAGACCAAATATGCCGAACAGCTGCGCGGATTGGCTCTGGATGTCACCGAAGCCGACAACGATATTCCGACGATCCTGCTCGGCCATTTCTGGGCGCACGGCGCGAAACTCTCGACCTGGCAGGAAGGATACCTCGGGCACACCGGCGAGCCACAGGTGCCGCTCTCATCTCTGACCGACCCCGCTTTCGACTATGTCGCGCTCGGACATATACACAAATTCCAGGACTTGAACAAGGGCAATCAGCCGCCGGTCGTTTACAGTGGCAGCCCGGACAGGATCGACTTCGGCGAGCGCGAGGAAACCAAGGGCTTCGTGATCGTCGATCTGGAAAAGGGAAACAGCCGCTACCAGTTCATTCCGCTCGACTCCGGACGCTCACTGCTCGACATCAAAGTGGATGCCGACTGCGACGAGCCGACGGAACGCATCGTTTCGGAACTCAAACGTCAACCGCTCCGCAACAATATCGTCAAGCTGACCTATAGCATCAGCCATACACGTCTCCCGCTCTTGCGCGAGCGTGAGATACGCGACGCGCTCGATGCCGCTTTTCTGACCGTTTCGATAAGCAGAAAAGTCGAACGCGACTCTGCGCTGCGCAGTCGGCTACTGACGGAGTCGATCGGGCCGCGTGAGGCGCTGGAGCTGTATATCGACTCAAATGAAAAGCTTCTCCCGCGCCGTGACAATCTGCTCGCGAGCGCCGAGCCGTTGTTCGCTGAGCTCGCCTCCGAAGATGCGTAATTTCCCTCACCCCCCGACCCCCTTCTCCCTGCCAGTCGCAGGCTCCTTAGGGAGAGGGGGAGACAGTAAAGAGACTTATCTTAACAAGACAGGGGGAATTACCTGGTCTGGCACGCTCCAGTTCCGGGCACTCGATCCTCCACCTGGTGAGGCACTAACGGCAGGGAGAGGGGTTGGGATGAGGGGTAGCTGGCGTTCCGACGACCGTCCTTCGGAAGCGACACCTTACGATAAGTGTATTCCTCCTCCTCCTTGCGAAGGAGGGGGCTGGGGGGTGGTGAATTGTTACCTGAAAACTTATGATTCCTGTAAAGCTGACACTTAAAAACTTTATGAGCTATGGCGCGGAGGAGGCGGTTTCCTTCGAGGGACTGCACGTCGCCTGCCTGTCTGGAGACAACGGCAACGGCAAATCCGCGCTCCTCGACGCCGTCACCTGGGCGCTATGGGGCAAAACACGTGCCTCCTCGGTCGGAAGCGTCGGCGAGGATGACCTGATCCGCGTCGGCACCGACGATGTCGAAGTGCGCTTCGAGTTTTCGCTCAACGCGCAGGACTACCGTGTCGTCAAGAAGCGCAAGCGCGGCAAGAGCAGCGAATGGACACTTGCGGCTTCCGATGGCGGCGGCGGATGGTCGTCGATCAGCGGCGGCGGTCAGCGCGAAGTCGGCAGACAGATCGTCCAACTGCTCAGCATGGAGTACGACACTTTCGTCAACTCCGCGTATCTTCAGCAGGGACGCGCCGACGAGTTCACGCGCCAGACGCCTGCCAAACGCAAAGCGATCCTCGGCGAGATTTTGGGTCTGGAACGCTATGATCGGCTGGAGAAGAAGGCGCGGGAGCGAGCAAGTGCGTTGAAGGAGACGCTGGAGGAAATCGACGGACAACTGCGCGTTCTCGACAGCGAGGCTGCGCGCCTGCCGGAGCACGAATCTGCTCTGGCGACCGCTCAGACTGCACTCAATGCTGTGCAGGCGAAGACCGCAGCGCAGGAGAAAACCGTCGGGGAATTGCAGGAGCGTCGCGCTGGCAGGAATGAACTGCACAAACGTATCGTCGATGCAGAAAGTGCGGCACAGCGTCTCGAGACTGACATTGGTGAGCGCGAACGTGAGGCTGGAAGCATAAAAGCCCGTCTACAGACACTGAAAGCGTTCCGCGATCAGCGTGAGGCGATCCTGCGTGACTACGAAGCGCTCCAGAACCTCCGCACTTCTCGCGAAAAGCTGGAAGAAGATGTCGCGGACTTCAATAAGAAGAGTTCCGCACTCCAGCAGCTCGACAATGAGATCGAACGTGAACGCGACGGTCTGAGATATGAACTGAAGTGCGCGACGGAAAAGGTGCGGGATATCGGCAGACTGGCAGTCAGCGTGACGAAGTTCGACGCGCAGATCGCCGAGATCGATGTGCTTCTCAAAGACGAAAAACAGATCGAAGCGGAGAGTGTCGCTGCGCAGACGCTGCTTGGTACTCTGCAGGAGGAGTTCGCCGCGCTCAAAGCGCGAAACGGGCAGATCAAAACCGAAATCGATGAACTGAAAGAGATGCTGGTACTGCTGGAGGCAGCGACTGCGGTCTGCAAAGTTTGTGATACCGATCTGAGCGGGGAGAAGAAAGACAGAGTCGTTCAGAAGCAGCGCAAGCGACTGGGAGACTTGGTGTCGGAGCAGAAGAATGTGACGGCTGCGGGCGGTGAAATGAAGGAGCGCGTGACTGCCGCGAAGAAGCAGGAAGAGACTCTTTCACTGCGAAGGGAGACGATAGCGACGAGCCGTACTCGCCGCGAACAGCTCGTCGAGCGGATCAAAGAGCTTGGTGATGTGCAGGCGACGCTGGCGAAAGCACAAAAAGAAGAAGCCACGTTGCAGCAGCAGTTGGACAAAGAGGATTTCGCCGCGCCGAAGCGCATCCAGAAATCTCGCACCGAACAGGAACTGGTGCGGCTGAAGAAGATTGTCGAAGAGTACGAAGCCGCCGGAAAGCAGCTTCAGCAGTTGCAGAACGCAGGCGAACGGTTCACGCAGCTGCAGTCCGCTGAAAAAGATTGGGAGCGAGAGGTCGCCGAAGGTCAGCGGCTCGAAAAAGTGATTGACACCCTCAGAATCGCGCTCACGGCAGCGGCCGAAAAGCGCGATGGACTACGCGCCGAGATGACTGCGTTCGCCAAAGTCGAGGAGCTGTTCGAGGCGGCGGATAGAGAGCTGCGCCTGTTCCGGAGCGAAGTCGGGGTTCAACAGGGAGAGGTCGGGCGGTTCAAGGGCTATGTCGATGGCAGCCATCGGGCAGCCGCCGAAGGCAAACTCAAAAGTGAAGAATCCAAAAAAACGAAGCAGGAAAAGTGGTTGTATGATCAGCTTGCGGTCTCGTTCAGCAAAAAAGGGGTTCAGGCGCTGATCATCGAAAACACGCTGCCGGAAATCCAGGACGAGGCGAACGAGCTGCTGCAAAAGATGACCGATAATGGAATGCAGGTCGGATTTCACTCCGTGCGTGAAGCCAAATCGACCCGCACCGAAATCGAGACGCTCGACATTACCATCACCGACGATGTCGGCACACGACCCTACGAACTGTTCAGCGGCGGAGAGGCGTTTCGCATCAACTTCGCGATACGCATTGCGCTCTCACGGATGCTGGCGCGGCGGTC
Source organism: Chthonomonadales bacterium (assembly GCA_038216735.1). Taxonomy (GTDB): domain Bacteria; phylum Armatimonadota; class Chthonomonadetes; order Chthonomonadales; family Chthonomonadaceae; genus JBBQPY01. Next base: position 73,747 of record JBBQPY010000003.1, on the reverse strand, counting down.
TGGCGCGAAACTCGAAACTCTGATTCTCGATGAAGGATTCGGAACTCAGGACGGCAAGGGACGCGAAAAGCTGATCGAGGTGATCGAGTCAATACGGAACGACTTCGCGATGATTTTAGTCATAACCCATGTAGATGAGCTGAAAGACGCCTTCCAACAGCGCATCGAAATCAGCAAAGATTCGACAGGCTCTCATGTTCACATGATGTAACAAATGGATGAGGTTGGCTGGATGATTTGCCTGTGGGCGAGTCCCGATCCGACCAGAAGCTGCACGTTTCCGATCTCAGCCCTCATCCCAACCCTTCTCCCTGCCGTTCGTACCTCTCCAGGGAGAAGGGCGAATGCATCGTCGTCCTGCCCGTCGGGTCTCAGCCCGTGTAGGCGGGCATCGCAATTCCACACCGAGATTGCATCCCGGTGTCAAAAAACAGAAAACATGACGAGTTGGACGATGAAAACACACTTTGATTTTACGAATGCGGGCGGCGGTACTACCGCAGTCCCGGATGTAGCGCCGTTTCCGGAGCTGAATTTCGACCCCGACTACGATATGGACAACTCGGGCTGGATCGTAGTTGCCTACGACAACGATAAAAACACATATCCCCAGGTGATAAGAATCTTGATGAAAGCGACCGCCTGTACGCGTGAAGAGGCGCAGATCGAGACGTGGGAAGTAGACAACCTCGGTAAATCGGTCGTGCATCATGGCGCAAAGGAAGAGTGCGAACGCGCCGCAGGGATCATCCGCACGATCGGAATGCGTGTCGAAGTCGTTGAGGAATGATCTTCGCTCGTCGGTCTCGCTTCCGAAGCACATTCAACTGAATCACGTTCGGAACGGAGTGGCATGTGAGGCACTCGGAACGGAATGTGTCGCATCTGCCGACTGCTCGCCGCTCGCCCTTGGCGGCGAGTAAGCTCAGTGCCCGACGACCGCTGCCGCCGAAAACCCGATTAGAACCTAGGACCCGTTATCGACAAGGAAAGTGAACGGACGATGCACCGCGAGACAACCAGCATAACTATGCCGATGACCCATGCGATCGGGCGCGATCGGAATGCGCATAGCGAGCCCCTCGCCACTCTCACTTCAGGTTCAGACATCGCCGCCTACTTGCTGCACGAACGTGCTATGTTGATGGAACGAGTTCAGAAGCCGCAGTCCGATACCCTGCCTTCTGCGATTGGCGTTGCTCTCGCCCATGCCTTCAGTGACTTGATGGACGCGGTGATTTCACGGCTATTTTCCCTTGCCTGCCAGCGTGTCGGCGTACGTGCCGAAGCCCTGCCGCTCGCGATAATCGCAACGGGCGGCTACGGGCGGCGCGAACTCTGCCCGCGCTCCGACATCGACATCACTTTTGTGCCGAAGCAGGACGGTGATCCGCGCAACGATCTGGTGATGCGCGAGATGTTCACGCAGATCATGGACATCTGCATCGGGAAATGCGGTCTGGATGTAGGCTATGCCTATCGCCTGTTCGAAGACTGCGCCTCACTGGACCATCTCACAACATGCGGACTGCTCGATGCCCGCCTGATCGTCGGTGACGACCGGCTATTCATACGATTCGAAGACGCTTTCTGGGCTGGGTTCAATTCGACCGATTTCATATTCAATAAAGTAGAGGAGCGTGCGCGCACTCTGGCAAAGTGGGGCAGTTCTCCTCGCGTCGTCGAGCCGAATTTGAAAGAAGGCCCTGGTGGAATGCGCGATCTCCAGACCGCCGTCTGGCTCGTACAGGCGCGTGAGCAACTTGCCTCCGCACGTGTCCGCGGACCGCGCAGCATTGCGGTGCTTGCCATGGTCGCGGAGATCAGCGATGCGGATGCTACCCGTCTCGCGGCGGCGAAAGAGATGCTTTTTCGCGTACGCAATGCACTCCATACTGCGACTGGCGCTCAGCAGGATACGCTGGTCACCACGCGACAAGATCAGATCGCCGCGCTGCTCGGTTACGGTGATCTGGAAACGGAAGCGAGCGCCGATGTCTCCGTACATGTCCGTGACGAAGCGAAAAGCCGCGCTAGGGTCGAGACACATGCCGACGAACCGCCGCCGATCGAACGCTTCATGGCGGAACTCTATCCGCACCTCGCTAACATTCGACGCATCAGCGCGCAGGTAATCTACCGAATCGAGAACAGCCGCCTGCTGCTCGGGATCGGTCTCGACTGCAGGCGACGGAGAATTGTGCCCGCCAATGGCGCGCTCGACACCGACGATCCGGTGTGGCTGCTCTGGGCATGCGAAATGGCGCAGAAGTACCGGCTTGAGCTGAGCGTCGCGACTCAGAACGCCGCGATCGCGCTCGTCGGTATGAGCCCGATTCTGCCGGAGAAGCAGCAGGCTGCGCAGGTCTTTACGCGAATACTACGCCCTGTTGGACGCATATATTCAATCCTACAGGAGATGGCGGACACCGGAATTCTCGGCTGGTATATCCCCGAGTTTCAGCCATCACTCGATCTGATACCCTATGATCCTGCACACCAGTTCACGGTGGGACAACACACGCTTCATGTCATTCGCACCCTGGAAGAGCTGCTGACCGTCACCTCCGGCGAAGAGCTCATCGAGATGCGCCGAATGCTGCTCGACCTGCCCAATCCCGAACAACTTATGCTTGCTGCGCTGCTCCATGACACTGGCAAAGGAGTTCATGATCGTCCGCACGCCGAAGTCGGTGCGGAGATCGCTGTACGGGTCTGTCGTCGGCTGGGCTGGAGCCCTGAAGCCGAGCAGAATGTCGTTTTTCTCGTTAGACACCATCTGCTCATGGCGGAAACCTCACGCCTGCGCGACTTGAACCTGGACGAGACGATCCGCGAGTTCGTACAGGTCGTCGATGACCCTGACAGGCTGACGATGCTCTACCTGCTGACCTACGCCGACACGCGCTCCGTCGGTGAAGGCGTTTGGACGCAGGTTACCGGGCGATTTCTGCGCGATCTTTGGCGGCAGGCGTTCGCGGCGCTCACCGATAATGTTCCGGCGGAATATGAAAATCAGCGTATCGATCGGACACGCCGCCGCCTTCAGAAAGACCTGACTCTCGAAAATTTGCCGGATACCGAAGTCGCCGAGCATATCCAATCGATGCCGACGCATTACCTGCTCAATCAAGAGATCGCTAAAATCGCGCTGCATATCGGGTTCGTTCGACGTGTGCGTGAAGCGCAGACCGTGATCGATTTCCACGTCGAACGCAATGCTGCGTATACAGAAATGACGGTATGCGTCTACGACGATCCTCAGCCCGGCCTGCTCGCCAAGATTGCCTCTGCGCTCTATGCCGCCGATCTGACCGTACACAGCGCACAGGTCGTGACACGCATTTCGGAGATGGATCGCATCGCACTGGACACGCTCTGGGTCGATTTTAAGGGACGTCCGCTCTCGCCCGTCAAGCAGAAAGAGGTCGAGCGACTGCTGCACGAGGTGCTGGAGGGTGTGCGAACAACGGCAGAAATACTGGCGCGACGTAAGCCAAAGACCTTCTCCTCGCAGCACAAAAGTACGGCTGCACTGGCGGAGGCAAGCGCTGGCGCTAAAGTCACGGTTCATTCCGTGCATGCCGAGCTTTCGACTACAATGACCGTTGTCGAAGTGAGCGGGCTGGATACGAGCGGTACGCTGTACTGGTCATGCGAGGCGCTATCCTCGCTTGGCTGGGACATTCAGAGCGCACGGCTTTCCCGCTGGCAGGGTATGATCCGTGCGAGTTTCTACCTCTCTGGCATCCGCGCTCTGCCCGACGACAAGGTACGTGCAAAACTGGAAGCTGCCCTGGTCACTGTCTCGGGTAACGTTATATAGTGATCGCTCCGTATACAAAATCGTGAAATGCACGGTGAAAGATGCTTTTTTTCGCTGCACTTTGCGAAACGGTATCGTGAAGCGCATTCGGGTCTTGACAGCGTAGAGTTCGAGTCGTATACTGCTGGTAGGGTTGCTCAGTGTGCCGCAATTATTTTTAGTTTGGATGGCAAGATTTCTAATGCGTTGCCGTTATCCGATACTGGATCGTTAGCGTCGCGCCACAGTTTTGTGAACAGGAGATTTAGAAATGGGTAGAAGAGGATTTAGTCCGACCACGCTCGTGCTCGTCGTGGTGATGCTAGGCGCGCTGTTTTTCGTTGCCAAACAGGTCAACGGCGTTCCTCCAGGACCACCGGAGCCGGTCAAGCCCGTGACTACGGTCGCGCCACCGATGGATCCCAAAAAGATGCATGAAGCTCACGAAGCGGAGATGAATGCCCATAAAGCCGAGATGAAGGCGCATATGGGCAGTAATGGCAAGCCACTCGCGCCAGCTCTGCGGCCCGGTGTCGATCCGAATGCAATCGATGTCACGCCCAACTACTGGCATCAGAACGATATGGGAGCCAACGGCACAAAGCATCTGGATGCCGAAATCAAGAAATTCAATGCATCAGCTCCCCCGCCCCGCATGCCTCCTCCGGGAGTGCAGTCACATCCGGGCATGCCGAAAGCTACTCCAATGGCCGCTCCCGCTCCCGCACCGGACAACTGAGCTACACCGCGCATTTGATCTTTTTTTGTTTACAAATAGATTTGTGATTGAGGAGGGCCGCACACTATGCAGTCCTCCTCAGTTCTATGTGTATATTGTCGTCCAATTCGGGTGTCGATCGTTAGCAACTCACAGCATTCCCATTCCACTTGCGACAGCGCCACTGTCAGCCGATAGCAGCAGATGTTGAAAACGTCGGCAGCGAACGCCTGATCGATTGTAGCTCGCTGCCAACAGGAGATTGGTGCTTTGCTGTCGAATGGTTCGATGCGAGTCATGGTTTGGAATCGAATGCATAGTTTTCGAAATGTATCGTTCTCGAAAGGAGAAGATTTATCGTGTCACGAAATTGCCCCGACTGCGAGGTGCCGCTCGCTTCACAGACGCTGTATGGCGTCGAACTCGATATTTGCAGTGACTGTGCCGGCATCTGGTTCGACGCGAGCGAACTGCGTCATCTAATCACACGCGATCCGCTAGCGCTCGCCTCCCTCGAAGAACGTTACGCACCAGAGGTCGAGCCTACCGTGCATGGGAAAAGCAAACGACGCTGTCCCGACTGCGAAGAACTGCTGCATCAGTACAACTATCAGTATTCCTCTGCGATACTGCTCGACACCTGTCCAGACTGCGCCGGTTTCTGGGTGCAGGAGGGCGAACTGGTCGCAATGCAGCAATGGATCGATGCCGACCGTAAGCCTGCCGCGCCCGAGGAAAAAGATAAAATCGCCCTCGCGCATTATACATTTGAGCACCAGCAGAAAACGCAGCGCTTCGACAATGTGCGAGGTATGCTGGCAATACTCCACTATCGCCGTTTGCGCTAATATACAAGCGTTCTGCTTCGGCGCCCTCGTGACTAAACGCATCGCATTACCAGATCTCAGCATCGAAAGTGATGACTGCATGAAAGTGTCGATGTCCTGGTATTCTGCCCGCCTGTGGACTGGCTTACTGCTGATACTCTCGGGCGGCACGTATGTTGTTGTCCAGTATCGGGATTACAGCGCTCACCAGAGCTGCTGGGGACATCGTATGGGTATTGGGTCTGCCCTACAGGACTATTACCGCATCCACGGCGCTCCTCCGCCGGGGACCATTATAAATTGGGAAGACAAGATTCCCTTTGTCGTTTCGTGTCCACGTCATGGCAAATACAGCGTAAGCGAGAATAGTAACGGTACGATTAGCGTTCGGTGCAGCTATCCGCAGCACGATAATGTCGTGTCGCGAGCGCAGCGTCCAGCTACAACCATTCCAAAACTGATCCATTAGCGGGCAGGGACTTGTGTCCACGGCACAGGAAACGAGCGATCGCGGTGCGAACGAGCGATAACACTGTGCTGCAGCAGTGGCAGCTGAATAAATACACCTGGATGAGCCTGGGCTATGCGCTCGTCTACCTGCCGGTCGCCTATCGTCAGCATCTGTTCGCGGTGCCGCTGTGGGCTGCCCTCGTTCTATTCGCACTCGGTGTCGCCTCCGGATGCGGGCGCACGTATACCGCACATCATCGTGGCGGCAAAATATACGGCTTCTGGTCTACTTTCTTCAACGGTGCTGAAATCGTACTGATCACGGCGGCGGTTGCGATTACCGGAGGCATTCAAAGCGACCTTTGGATGCTTTACTTCGTCGTGATGATCTTCGAGTCGCTCTATGCGACCAGGCGCAACAAGCTCTTCCTCGACTTCTATATTACGCTGGCTTATCTCGCCGCGACCCTGCCGCGTCAATACTACACTGCTTACTCGGACCCTACGCAGGTGTATCTGCGTCTGCTGCTCTCCCGCCTCTTTTTCCTGATTATGGTCAGCGCGCTGGCACGGCGAATCAGCGCGAACGCTGAAGCACGTAATCGGGAGCTGTTGCTTTTGCGCGAACAGATCGCAGGGAGCGAAGAGCGCGCGCGTATCGCTCGTGAAGTCCACGACAGTCTGGGTCACTCGCTCGTCAGCTCGATCCTGCGTCTGGAACTCTGCTTGCGATTGATTCATAAGTCGCCCGAAGAGGCGGAGACACTGCTCAAAGAGGAAATTCCCGCCCTGCGCGCCGCCTGGAACGAAGGGCGCGACCTTGCATTTCACCTGCATCCATGGGATATAACCGGACAGGAGCCGCTGCCAGATGTTCTTCGCAGGCATATCGGTCGATTTGCGGAACGCACCGGACTCGCAATCGATTTCAAAGTCGAGGACAAAATCGAGGGGAAGGACCGCAGTAAAAGCGAGGGAAAGAGCGGTTGGAAGATAAGTCCATCCGTCGCCTTCGAACTGACGCGCATTGTGCAGGAGGCGCTGACCAACGCGGCAAAACACGCGGAGGCGAAGCAGATCGTGGTTTCGCTGCGTAGTCAGGCATCCAGTTCAACTGGCAAACGTGCGATAAAAATGCCCTCTACGGAAATCGAGTGCTGTATCGAAGACGATGGCGTAGGATTTTCAGCGGGTACGCATCAGAGTGGGGTCGGACTGGCCAATATTTCGGAGCGCGCCGCCGCGCTCGGCGGCAGCTGCAGGATCGAAAGCACGCTCGGCGCTGGCACCTGCCTGACGATCGTCCTGCCGCTCTGACCTCATCCCCGACTCCATCTCCTTCCAGTTCGTGCTTCACTAAAGAGAGCAGTGCAGTACACACGCGGGTTGAAACTTCCAGACTGAGAACGGGTGAGGCCGCCTCGACTTCCCCTCTCCCGAAGCTTCGGGAGAGGGGTCTGGGGGATGAGGGATTTTTGAGGGGGAGCCTACAGTTTCGGCGGCTGAAACGCTTTGAGTTCCTCTAGAGTCGTTGGGACGACGAGCTGGCCGCCCGCAATCATTGCGCCGACCTTCGCCAGTTTCGCCTGTACATCCGCAGTCACAAGCTGCTTCGTGTACTTCATTTCGGAAAGACCGACACCGCCCTCTTTCAGGTCGAACGTGCGCGTGCCCTTCTCGAACTTGCCCTCTTTTACCTGCTTCACCGTATTGAAAACGGCGGTGTCGAGGTGCTTCACCATGCTCGTCAGGACACGTCCAGCCGACTCGCCGTCCTGATCCATATCGACGCCGATCGCATAGTAGCCTTCGCCTTTTTCGGTTGCCGCCTGAATTACTCCGAGACCCGCCTTGCCCGCCGCCTGATAGATGATGTCCGCGCCACCGCCGAACTGCTGCTGCGCTTGCGTTTTGCCCTTCGCCTGATCTTCCCACGAGCCGGTATATGTCGCCGTCACCTGAGTGGTAGGGTCAGCAGCCTGTGCGCCCGCTCGATAACCCGCCTCGAATTTCTGAATCAGGGGAATATTCTCCCCGCCGACAAAACCGATTTTCTTCGATTTGCTGACGGACGCCGCAAGGAAACCCGCCAGGAACGAACCCTGCTCCTCCTTGAACTGCAAACCGACGCAGTTGGGCAGATCGGGAGCGGGCGCATCGATGATCGCGAACTTGACGTTCGGGAATTGCGGAGCGACCTCGGTGAGAGCATCCTTCATTTTGAAACCGACGGCGAAAACGATGTCGTAGTTCGCGCTCGCCAACTGCGATAGGTTCGTCTTGTAATCGGACGGGTCTTTCGATTCGGTCTTCTTGATGTCTTTGTCGCTCAACCCGAGCTCTTTTTGCGCCCGCAGCATGCCTGCCCACGCCGCTGCATTGAATGAATGGTCATCGACGCCGCCAGTATCGAGCACGAGCGCAGCCCGTACACCGCCCGCAGGTTTCGACTCGCCGTCCGCTGTTTTCGGCGCCTCCGTGCCAGTCGTCGCACTGCCGTTTGTACCACCGCCTCCCGCTCCGCCCGTACAGCCGCTGAGCACAAACAGTCCTGCGACCCCCGCCACAAAAACACTGCGTCGCGTCCACACTCGTCCGTCATTTGTCATTGGTTTTTCGTCCTATAGTAGCTACCATATCTGCGTGCGCACAAGTAGCATACTAGTCTTTTCTCCCCTCTCCCTAATGAGGAACGAATGGCAGGGAGAGGGGCAGGGGGTGAGGGCTCACTTGCGCATTTTGTGAATTGCATCGCCCTTGACATCCATCGCCGCTTCGCCGATCGCTTCCGAAAGCGTTGGGTGGGCGTGAATACTTGTCATCAGCTCCTCGACGGTCGATTCCAGCTTGATCGCGATCACCGCCTCGTGGATCATCTCCGTCGCATACGGACCGATGATATGGACGCCGAGCAGTTCGCCGTACTTGCTCTCGGTCACGACTTTCACCATGCCGTCCTGCTCATTCAGCGCCATAGCCCGTGCCAGCGGTCGGAACGGGAATCGACCGGTCTGGACGTCGTAACCTTGGGCCCGCGCCTCCTCTTCTGACAGCCCGACCGACGCGACTTCCGGTGACGTATAGATCGGGGCGGGCACGGCGCGATAATCCATCTTTACCGCGTGACCCATCGCATTTTCGGCGGCAACAACTCCCTGGTGGGAGGCGAGGTGCGCCAGCAGCAGCTTGCCAGTGATGTCGCCGATCGCATAGATGCCCGGCACGTTCGTTTGAAGATGGTCGTCTACGATTACGCCACGGCGATCCGTCGCTACCCCGACCGCTTCCAGACCGATTCCCTCGAAATACGCGCGGCGTCCCGCGCCAACGAGCACGACATCGACGGGGATCGTCGTCTTTACGCCGTCCGTGCCTTCGACAGTGACGATTCGCTCCGAAGCGGTGTGCTCGACGCCCGTCACCATCGACGCGGTCATGACTTTGATGCCCTGTTTCTTGAGCGAGCGGCGCAGTTCTGCCGCGATTTCGCGATCGCCCATCGGCAGGATCTCCGGCGCCATTTCGACAACGGTTACGTCCGCCCCCAGATTGCGAAAGACGTAGGAAAACTCCAGCCCGACCGCGCCCGCTCCAATGATCAGCAGCCGTTTCGGGCACTCTTTCGCGTAGACCGCTTCGTCACTCGTCCAGATTCCGTTGCTGCTCTCGCCGCGCTTGTCCTTCGGGTCACGAGCCAGCCCTGGCACGGGCGGCATGATCGGTACAGAGCCGGTCGCAATGATAATATTTTTGGTCGTAACACGCTCCGTTTTGCCATCGGGAAGGGCAACTTCGACGGTGTGCGCATCGATGATTTTGCCGGTGCCTACGATACTGCGGACATGATTGTTCTTCAGCAGCGCGGAGACGCCACCGCGCAGAGTCGTCACGACTTTCTGCTTGCGCTCCATCATTTTGCCGAAATCGAATCCGATCTCGCCGCTGATCAGAACGCCCATCACGTCGGCAGTCTTGACATGATGCAGGCGCTCGACGCTTGCGATCATCGTCTTCGTCGGGATACAGCCCCAGTTGAGGCACGTGCCGCCCCACTCGCTCGCCTCACGCTCGATACAGATCGTCCGCGCACCCAATTGCGCGGCGCGAATAGCACATACATACCCGCCCGGGCCGGAACCAATCACGACGACATCGGCGTCGAACTCTCCAACGGAAGCCATACTCGTTTGCTCCTTCGATCGCGGCGTTAAGAGACGCCCGATAGCTAAATATCTCAAAATCCCAGATTCTGAATCGTACTCTAAATCTTTGTGAGTGGAATTGGTGCTGCCATATAGTATTACGATGTCAGGCAGGTAGGAATTGACGCGCGGGCGACAATCGTATGTCAACTGATGACAATGGAGCGAAAATCTGGATGGATGCAACACGGGCGTAGGAGAAGATAATCCCGAAGCAATAGATTGCTAACTAGTGCAAATTATAGCATAAGGAGCAAGTATGGGTCAACTACCTCGTAACAACAGATCCCGGTTTTACAGACTGAAATCCAGTCGCAAATATCAGTCCACCAGGCGCATGATTGCTTCAGCGAGCAAGCCTGCGTCGTGGCGCACCACGTCGGTCTCATTGATAAAATTGCCTGTGATCGGGCGGTAATGGCTGGCTTTGATGCGGTCCGTGTCCGGCTCAACGAGCACGGCTCCCGTACGACGGTACTTTTCCAGAAGGCTCGTCTCAGGCTGCCCGGTGTTCACGAGTACATAGTCGAAAACCCGTGTGCCTGCATGGTTTTCAATCGTCCGCACATGGTCGTACGCCGAGAACCCGTCCGTCTCTCCTGGCTGCGTCATAACATTACAGACGTAGACTTTTTTAGCGCGTGAGCGATGTATCGCCTCGGGGATTTCGCGGACCAGGAGATTCGGGATCACGCTCGTGAAGACGCTGCCCGGTCCCAGGACGATCACATCGGCACTTAAAATCGCCTCGATCACGTCGTCCGCCGGGCAGGCGTCATTCGGTACGAGGTGTATACGCTTGATGCCGAGCGGGGAGGAGGCGATGTTCGACTCGCCATCGATCGTGGAGCCATCCTCCATATCGCCGCGCAGATGCACATGCGAAACCGTCGAAGGAAGTACCCGCCCGCGAATGTTGAGTACCCGGCTCGTCTCCTGAATTCCACGCTCGAAGTCTCCATCATTGATCGCGCACATCGCCGCAATCAGCAGATTTCCGAAGGCATGATCACGCAGTCCTTCACCATAACCACCGCTGCTCATCGATTGTGCGGCTGCGCTGCCAGCAGTAGCACTATTATCCGTCATTGAGGAGCTGTTACTGAAGGTATTGGCGCCATTTTTGATTGCCGCCGACGCTCCTGCACCCGCTTCGGTACGCGAAACCTGTCCCGCCATTGCCCCCACCGGATTCACGGCGTGTGCTGGGCTCTGCACCGCAACTACGGTGTTCGCCAGCGATTCGTTGTTCCGAAAACGGTACTGGAACAGCTCCATCATTTGCGGCTCGGCATCGGCTAATGCTACCAGACAGTTGCGAATATCCCCGGGCGGTAGAATATTGAGCTGCTTTTTGAGTTTCCCGGACGAGCCGCCATCGTCCGCCACGGTGACGATCGCCGTGATGTTGCTGGAATAGCGTTTGAGACCGCGCAGCATTGTCGAAAGCCCGGTGCCGCCCCCGATGACGACAATGCGACGCCCACGCGACAGTTTGCGTCGCGCATAAACCACATCCACCAGCCCACCCGGCGCCACATCAGGATCAACTGCAGTCATCAACGACTGCAGCAGTTTGCCGAAAGCGAAGAGGCAGACGCCCGCCCCGATGACCGTCAGAACCAGTCCCAGCGTTCCAGGGCGCAATCCGATGTGAATGCTTTCGATTACCCAGTCGGCGAGACGCACCGCCATCGGTTTACCGCCCGCGTGCGTTTGAATGATCACGCCCGTGCCGATCAGGAACATCAGCAGCCCGATAAATCCCATACCGATCCAGCGTTTGACCTGCATGCCCGGATGCAGCCATTTGAGAGAGGTGCGCAGATTTTTCATTCTACGCCCTCTATTTTGCTTATAACCGTCGTCACCGCAGGGGATGTGTCATGCGTTTCCGGAACCACAGACATTTCCAGAACAGTTCTCCGGTCTGCTCCTGAGCCAGGTGTTTTGCGCTCCTCGCCTGGAGAATGGGTGTTTACTGATATCGGGTCCGCAGCCATCAGGAATCTCTCCCCGCTCAAGCCGCGCTCGATTACGTCCCTGTGTCGGAGTGCAGTATGGTACCCCTCGCCGTTCAGGCGGGCAGCTAAGTCCTCCGCGAGCACCACAGACCTGTGCTGTCCTCCGGTGCAGCCGATTGCGATGTTCAGGTAGGCTTTCCCCTCCCTCCGGTATTCCGGCAGTGCGAACTCCACCAGATCGGTCATTCTTCGCGCGAACGGCTCCGTTAGCGGGTCGGCGTGGACATAGTTTGCGACCTCGATATCGCGCCCGTCATGCCCTCGCAGTTCGGGTATATAGTAAGGATTACTGAGAAAGCGCACATCGAAAACAAGGTCGGCATCGATTGGCAGACCGTGTTTGAACCCGAACGAGGTTACGGTCACGAGCAAGCCTGGGCGCGAGTGCGGGGCATAGTTGGTGTGCATCGTGTCACGCAGTTGGTTTGCCGTCATGGCGCTCGTATCGAGAATGCTGTCAGCGAAGGAGCGGGCCGACTGCAGCAACGCGCGTTCCGTTCTTATCGCTTCGACAATGCTGTCCTGCTGCACGCCATTGCCTGGGCCACTGACCGGACCGCGGAGCATAGGGTGCGGACGCCGTGTCTCTTTGAATCGCTGAACGAGCGCGGTATCGCTGGCATCCAGATATAGAATTTCGATCTCGAAGCTGTGCTCTTTTGCCCTGAGTTCGGTCACGACATCGGGCAGTTCCGCGAACGCAGCGCCCGCCCGCACATCGATTACAACTGCGCAGCGCTCATGGTTTTCGGTGCGGCAGTAGTCGGCGAGCGCAGGCAGGAGGCGTGGTGGCAGATTGTCCACTGTATAGTAGCCCGCATCCTCGAAGCTGTGCAGCGCATAAGTCTTGCCCGCGCCGGAGGGTCCCGTAATTACAATAATTCGCATCGTGTTTCTATCGCACTCCACTGCCAATGTCCCTACTTCCGGAAAGTCTTTGCTGCTCTATTCTGGCACGTTTGCTGCAAAAAACCAAATCGCCGCGCTGTCCAGCATTTGGACGACGCGGCGAAGTGAAAACAAAGTGAAAAACAAGTGGCATAAAATGAGCGATCAGCGCAGTGAATCGTGAACAGTCTGCTCGTCGGCAGCCGACAGGTGTCCGATATAGATCACGTCTAGGTCACTGGCAGATGAAAGGATATGCCACCGCTGAATACTGGCAGCCGCACGCCGATTTGCGCGATAAGGGCGTACTGGCTGTCCCGCTTTCGCGCGTCGCTGATAGAGGCTGAACGGTGCCACTCCATTACTATAACGCAGCAGCACGGAAATATTGGCTCCCGTTTTGTTCTGTCCACCGAAGACCCAGACACCGCTCAGCGCATAACCGGTCGGAATCTGGTTCGGCTGCAGAATTGGAAACGGCACATGCGGACTTGCCTCCTCGATCGTGCTGAATTCCGGGCGGCTGTCTGTCGGGAAGAGCGGATTCAGCATGGCGCCCGGAAACGAAGGCTTAAAATCATTGACACCGATTGCTGCCTCTGTACCGAAACGCACGCTTGTCAGTTCTGATTTCGAGACCGTCATCCCGTCCTTCAGACGTTCGTTTTTGAGCTGAATGCCGGTCTCGGGATCGATCCAAAACCGAATTTGCATCTGCCCTGGCAAGCCAGTTCCGGACTGGGGCGTAAGCTGGACGATGGTCGCATTCCGCCCTGCGATCTGCTGGCTGCCCTCGATCGTGACGGCGACCTTGCGCTGCTGGATCAGGCCCGTCATACGCTTCTCGAAGGCGTCACGCTGCGTGGGCCAGACTGCCACATCTTCCTTGTTTGTCGCCCGATGATAGTAGTGATACTGCCCCGGCAGTATCAGCATCGTGTCGCCATTCAGAGAACCAGGCTCCAGATAGTCGAGGCGCACACGTCCCTTCATGTCGCACTTGATTGTCTGGTGTGAAGTCTGTCCACTCTGTGCAATCTGCGTGACCTGATCACCCGAATAATCGACGAGTGGATGCAGCATCTTCTTGATCAACGCGAGTGCGTTCTGATCCTGCACAACACTGAGCTTTGCTTTGTTTGCACCTTTGTTCGCAGCATTGGGTCTATTCTGCTGGCGCAGAATACGTCGCTGTTGTCGATTCTGTTTGAGGCGCAGCAGGAGTCGCTCCTGCCCCGCCTGCGCCGGAACACTGATTACAGCGACCATCAGTCCCGCACACGCTATCGCAAGGATCTTTTTAGCGCTATCCGGTTTATTTGGGCCCGAGAACATCACACTCTGTACTTTCTAGTCGCATTACTTTCTGGAAAAGCCGGGCTCTCTGAAATGCTGTGATCCATGGCGCTAAGGCGGGAATAACAGATCGCTACAGGAGCACCTGAACAGTGACTGTCGGAGCGTTTCGCGCCGCCTGATTCGGCATACTCTGATCGAAGGTCAAAAGCGTCGTCGGTCGGGTCAGTGCGAGCGCCTCCGCCAGCGCAATATAAATGCCGTCTGCGGAGCGGCTGCACCCGTAACTGTCCCCGATTTGCTCCGCGCGGGCAATAAGCGCCTGGTCTCCATCCGGAGGTGGCTGAATGCTCGTCATAGTCTTCCGGAACCCTGTGACGGCAGTGGAATAATCGGCGGAAGAAAGCTCGCCGCGCTGTTTCTTACCGCAGAGGATGTAGAGGGTCTCCGCAATCAGCACGCCTGGCGCATACCACACATAACCCAACATGGCATAGCGAGTCAACTCCGCCAGGGCTGTCGTCTCCCGGCCGGTCTCTCTGGCAGCGAGGGCAATCGACACATTCGCATCGATTACCAGTGCGCCAGGATTACTCAGTGGGCTCGAGGCCATACATCCCTCCAGCGCGACCCTCTCGAAGAAGACGCTCCGTCTGCGAGCCGTCCGTTTCGCGCATCCCTTCCTGAAGCTTCACGAGCTCGCGCAACATGGCAAGAGCCTGCTCGTTAGAGGGGTGGGCAGGAGGTGCATTCTCAACGGAGTCTGGTTCAATGTAGACTTTTACTCTGCGCCCGACGAGCTGAGCGCTATTGCGCGCCAGTATTTCTTCCCATTGACCTTCTAAAACCTGTGGCTGTGCCATCTTTCATATCCCTCGTCTCTCCGATTATCACGTCTTTACGATCCTGTCGTTTACTCTGCGTCCACAGGGCTTCGCTCATCGGCGGCGGACTGTGCGGTCAGGTTCTCTGCGGCCGGATCGGCGAAAGGGTCGCGAGCGCTCAGCGCCACATTCCTCTGCAGGTTGTGTTGCAGGGCTTCCGTCGGAGCAGTCACACTAATCCCAGAACCAGCCTGAGAAGCAACGAATCCCTTTTCAGCGTGGTTTGGCATCAGAACCAACAGGGCAACGACCGCTGCCATCGAGACGCCGAGACTGAGCACAGGAACGCGGTGAGGACGCATCGCATCCCGCACACCGATCAGCCAATCCTGTGCCTGATCCTTCAGAGAGCGGCGCAACCGAGTGGGTTCGAGCCCGTCGAGACGTGTGTGCAGCTTCGCCATAAAGTCATCGGCGGTGTCGTGCTTCTCCGCCGTTCGCAGCAGCGTGACGGTCGCCTGCATCTGGCGAGAGACCTCGGTACAATCGCCACACACGGCAAGGTGCTTTTCTACTTCCCATGTCTGTCGCGCCGAAAGCGCGTTGTCGGCGTATTCCGACAGCAGTGACTGCGCATCACTGCATTGAGAGGAAGTGGTTGAATTATTTGAAAATTGATCGCGCATCGCTTTGTTTCCATTCACAAAAAATGATTCTTATAAATACTTTCTAATACTCGTAAGCAGTGTTATACCGCTCCAGTCAAATAGGGACTCAGTTTCTCGCGAAGCGCCGAACGCGCGTTGAAAAGGCGGGACTTCACGGTTCCCAACGGACAGCCGACGATCGCGGTTATCTCCTCATAGGATAACCCTTCGATGTCATAAAGCAGCACGACTGTTCGCAGCTTTTCTGGCAGGGCGGACAGCGCGGCATCGAGCTGTGTGCCGAGTTCTTTATTGATCAGGAGCCGCTGCGGCTCGTAGGCGCTGTCCGGAATTTCTCGCTGGGTTTCCTCATCGTTCTCGCTCTCCTGAGAGAGTGAGACCGTCGCATTCTGTACCTTCTTATATTTACGGCTATGGTCGATGCAGATATTCGTCGCGATACGAAATAGCCAGGTGTTCAGACTCGCGCGGCTCTGGAACGAGTGAATACTCATGTAGGCTCGAATGAACGTCTCTTGAGTCAAATCCTCGGCGTCAAGCGGACTCGCGACCATTCGATGAACAAAATTATAAACTTTGCTCTTGTAGCGCAGCACGATCTCATTGAATGCCGCCCGGTCGTTCGCCTGGGCACGCTGTACGAGCGCCAGGTCAGCATGCATTACATTCCCCATTACGGACATTGTCAACTCCACCGATGGTATCACTGTTTCGATACATGCGTCAACCCTCTGCCTTCACAGACGCAGACACGCCGAATTTGTTCATTCTGGTTCCCGTTTTACTTTTGATGCCGCTTCGATCTCAGCATAACTACCGGTGCGAATGCCGAGTTCTGCGAGTCGCTCACGGACCGTCTTCGAGAGCAGAGCCTTCAATTCAACATCTGCGATTCCGTCACGCTGATCCGATTTCGGCAGGGTGCGCGCATGCGGCGCACCCGGATGAAAATAGATTTCATTGGTTCGCCCTGTCAGCCTGTCGCGCAGACCGAGCGTGTAGGTTTCGCTCATATTGCCCGTTTGTAGCTGACCATACACTCTGTCACAAACGAACGGTATTGTGCCGCCAAGCGTTCTGCGTGCGCGCAGAACGCGCAGGTTCCGCTGCCGCATTACGCGCAGCGCGAGCGTTGCCGCCGTGTTCAAATTGAAGCCGTCGCCGCCCTGTCGCAGATGCAGGCGTAACTCTTCGTGGGGAACGCGGATCCGGTGAACGCCATAGACATCGCACAGGTCGAGCAGAATGTCCCAGACCACAGGGTGCATGTGAAAGTGCTGGTGACCATCGACGTGCGACCAGGGCAAGCCCGTCTCTGCAAACCGCGCAAACTGTGCCGAGAGTTCGCGTTTCAGCTCCAGGCGCGCAGCGCTCGAGAAGGCATATTTCAATCCGACACGCAACGGGTCATCGCCAAATTTGCCGCTCGCATCGACGAGGTGGGGAATTTCCGAGTGCGGCAGCAAAGCGCGATCGTAGGTCACGACCGCGTGAAGACCGACGCCGAGTGTCGGAGCGCATCGGGCGATTTCGACCGCTTCCTGCCACCCCGCTTCGGCAACCATCAGGCTTGCACTCGTCAAAACGCCTTCTTTGTGAGCGCGAGAAATGGCGGCATTGACCGCTGACGAATAACCGAAGTCGTCGGCGTTGACGATCAGCAGTTTCGTCCCGAGAATAGATTTCGAGGATGCCGTCACTTGACAGGGGCACCGGATGCGCTGCCCTTTCCCGTGCTGCTGCCCACTGCCGCCTGCATCTGATCGAGCACCTGCCGCTCGTGGAGATCGATCCAGGTATGTCCCTGCAGCGCGCCGTATTTGATGCTGCCTGCGTAGGGGGGATCAGCACTGCTCAGGAAACTATCCAGCAGATGCACAGCGTTGTTCAGATAGTAGTTATCGGCATCTCCCACCCAGATATGGATTTTCCCGCGCAGTTTCGGCGCGAGTTTCTGCCAGTTCGTCTCCAGATACATCCGTAGGTCGTACTTTTTCCACTGATCCGCGACTGCTTTATCGATCACGCCGGTCTTCGGGTTCCAGAGCGGAATCGGCTTCCCATCGGCGCCACGAGGACTAAAAGTCGCGTTCCAGGCGCCCCACTGCCCGCCTGACTGCGTGTAGCTGTCGCCAGCGCCGAGCACGTTTTCGATCTGGCATTCATGGCGCATCGTGAAGACCGTCTCGCCACCGATCTCGCGCATACTCGGTCGGTCGAAACCGTATCGATTGAGGTAGGCGTTCGTGTCTTTATAGATGTCGATCAGTTCATAGGCGCGAAAATCGACCGGGTCTGGCGAGACTGTCCAGGTTCCGTTAAAGAAATCAGGATAGAAAACCTGCAGCGCGAGCGATACCCAGCCGCCCGTCGAGCCCCCATCGAGCACGCGCGCTTCGGGCTGACCGATGCCTCGGAACTTCTGTTCGACGTACGGAATGAGTTCCTGCGTGATCGAGTCGCCAAAGGGTCCATGGTTGGCGGAATTCACCTGATACGGATCGCCGAGCGGTCCGTCGCCGTCGAGGTGCAGCAGCAGCATTCGCGGCGCGTCCTCCGTAGTCCACGCTTTGCGAAACTCCGATCCGTTCGACATCATGCCCTGTACAGACGAGTAGCGTGACCCGTAGCCCCCGATATGGACGCGGAGCGGATAGCGTCGATCGGTCTCTGTCGCATAGCCGCGAGGGAGAATGATGCCGGCTCGCAGGTAGATCGGGCGACCGTAGAATTTGCTCAGCAGTTCCGATTTCAGTTTGACATAGCGAAGATAGTCGGTGTCTGATGGCAGTTGTTCTGCAGGAATTTGCTGCGTCAGCATCAACGCGACGATTCCGCCCGCCTTTGGATCGAGGTGAATTTTGCGCGGCGCACTGTACAGATTCCCCGGCGCGTTCGGGTTGCGCAGATCGGGATTGTCGGCAAGCAATGCCTGCACCGTGTAATCGCCGGACGGCAGGGACGCCAGCGAAGCGACGGGAAAGATCGCCGCGCGACTACCCAGCATACGCTTCGTGCCGACAGCAAAACCGCTGACATCGCACGCCAGAACCGGTGAAGTCTCCAGCCCGGTGCCGCCGATCGTATCGCGCGGCTCCCAGTTCTTTTCATGCCCGGCGCCCCGTCCCAGAACGACGAACAGCCTCCCGCTTCGCGTCGTTTTCGTCAGCCCCGGCGCGATACCGACCTCGAACTGCAGGGTCCGAACAGCGCTAATCGCTCTCTTTTTTGCAGCATTGTTTGCGCCAGCCGCTGCCGATAGCGGCAGCGCAGAAAGGACCGTCAGCAGGAACAGCGCCAGCAGTGCAGCACGCGTTTTGACACGCAGCTTTTCGTTTGGTCTCATAGTGTCGATTGGTCTCATCGTGTGTGTCAAATTGATCCCACCGTTCAGATTATTTCGTCGATCCTACCGCGTAACTATTTGCCCTCACCCACCCTCCCTCTACCGAAGCTTCGGGAGAGGGAGAGTAGATATAACTGCCGTCTGAGTGTGAGAGAAATAAGGCGGGGTGAAAGGTTACCCGACCGTTTCAATTTCTGTCTGTCCCGTCCCTTTTTGCTGAATCAGAGACAACAGAACAGCCTGCCCGCCATGATAGGCTTCGTGCGCGATTACATGGCCGAGCAGCCAGCGCAGCGTAAACTCTGTCTCGCGCCGAACGCTTAAATGCTCGGGATCGTTCATTCCCAACACTGTTTTATGTGTGCGTTCACGAATCGAGTCCTGTAGCGCGAAATACCATTCCAGCGGCTCCGATGGCGGCGTTGGCCATTCCAGAGCGTACTGATTCGTCTGATTCGTGAGCAAACCACTCAGTTCTTCATCGCAGCGGGTGGTGCCTGTCGCGACGCCAAAGAGCCAGTGCGCCTCGACGTCGGCGATGTGCAGGAACAGACCTCCGATACTGTGTCCATCAGGAAACACCTGCCAGGTGATCTGTTCGACCGATAGTCCGCCCAGTTCGCCGCGCCATTCGCGTGTCGTATTGTCGAGCGCCGCCAGCAGCACGCCGACTTGCGGTTCCGCGCCAGCGATCGGACGAATATCTACACGATCCATTTCAGCTTCTCATTTCTCAAAATTTCGGCGTATTTATCTTTGCCAGACGTATTCCTTGCCTTCATTCTAGCTCATTTTGCTTCCGTGTTCCTATCGCCGGAACACTCAATTTTGCTGCATGTCATTCGGTGCAGGACATCCTCGGATAGTGTCAACTGCAATGACATCGCTTTTGCGTTTTCATACGCCAGCCGGTTTTGTGCCACCGCCCCTTTCAAATCGCTCGTATCCAGTGGCCCGTCTCGGCTATTGAGGAGAAGGGAGCCTGGCATCAGGTCTTGCGACGGATTCAGAAAGAATATATCTTCTGCAGCGTCCAATCGTCCCGCTTCGACGAGGCGCAGCCCTTCGGCGAGCATCTTTTCGCGCAGCAGGGACCAGCGCAGCCTCATTTCGTTGTCGAACCGCTGACGGCGTACACCGAAGTAGAAGAAAGGACGGTACAACAGCGGCATCCGTGGATGGCTGGCTTCAGGGATGTAGGGTGGCGGCTGATAAACCTCGACGATCGAATGCGCTGCGACAGGTGCATGAGAGTGGATGTGCAGCGTTTTGCGCACCCAGTCGATGCCAGCGAGCAGACAGCCAAACGCAAACTGCGAGCGAATTGCGAGCTGCATCGCAGAAACATTTGCCTCATACAGTTCCAGCAAAGTCTGAGCGGCGCCAACCTCTGTGTCCAATGCAGCGAGCTTTTTCCTCATCGACCAAGTCTCGCGCAGGCTCTGTATCTGCAGACGGAAAAGAGTTGGCGCGGCGAACAGCAGTCGACGGCGATCCGTTTTGCAGTCTTCGATGCCAGGGCTGTCCCCGCCAAAGGCTTCGGTCACCAGGGAACGCGGCACTCCCCAACGATCCAGCATTCGGAGAAATACGGATGTGTTGCTCCAGACACGGCCAGCGGCAGACATGACGTACGGCTCATCCCATCGATGTACAGCCGGATCGCAGTCCGCGAAGAAGTGGAGGGCGTCTTGGCCTGCCGCCATCAGCGCAGCGACTGTCCACGGTGAGAGTGGAGCGCCAGAGTTTGCACCGCGATTCAAGCCGAGATCAAACTGCCGGAACGTACGGTTTCGCGGGACTGGACGGGGGGTTTGCTGCAGCTTTAGCAATGTGTAACGATCGCCGCGTCGAAGATACTCGATCTCGAGGCGGGTTTCGATTTGCGTCGGCGGTCCGCCATCCGCGCCGAATACAGCGTACATCGATTTCAGCCATTCGCACCAGATATCACCGCGCTCATAGTGTCCTCGCTGCGCGTCAGGATGCGCTGGATCGGTAGCGGGCGCGGAAACATTACGCGCCGAGGTTCGTTCATAATAGAAGCCGTCGAAACGGGCAGCGCCTGCCTCCGCCGCCTTCAGGAGCGGCTGAACGAAAACAGCACCACAGGGATTACCTTTATTGTCACGAGGCAGCGCGTTAAGGATCGTCAGCAGGGCCGTAGCGCACTGCGCTGGCTCCGCCGATGTCACGGAGAGCAGTCGCCCTGAGTGTGACGATGTGCCGATCTCCGCTGTTGGCGAGGCGCAGCGCACCAGCAGAGGATACTGTGCCAGCGAGAAGGGCGGCGGGGCATTCAGGACGAGTGCGATTTCAGCGGCGAAAACCCACCAGGTCGGTGGAACCCGCAGTCCTGCCGCCTGTGCACGACGCAAATTGTTCAGTTTCGGCAGCGAGGAATCGTCAAAAGACACGAGTGGCTGCCATGCGGACGAGCCTTTGACAGGCGGGGGCAGATAAGGGAAATCAGGCATACGGCTGCCTGCAGTCCTGCCGATAGTGTCCGAGAACGCCAGCCACAATGGGAGTTAGTACGAGGGGGGATTGTTGTCGGGCGAAGAGTTTATTTTTCATTGACAGTGCGATCTCCATACTCTTCTCTACGCGCCGACCGAACGAAAGTTTTTCTACTGTCGATTTCTACGCCCACTTACCGATGAAAATAATGCACAGTGTAGAAATAGTAGTCAGGAAGGTATCCCCGCCGCTTTTGACGAAACAAACCGCACGCAAATCAAATAGCTTTCTTAACGAAATATAGGTCGGAACCCAGCGCAACTGGCTCGATATTGCAGAACACGAAACAGCAGAAAACAGACAGGAGAAGCGATGAAGACATATAAACATTTGACGGAAGAGCAGGCAGAGCATTTCCTGCAGCATGGGTATATCGTCGTGCATGACGCCTTCCCGCAGGAGAGCAGGGAAAAAGCGGCGGCGTGGACGGATTTTGCCTGCGAGAGGCTCGGCATCGATCGGAAAGATCCGACCACCTGGCCGAAATCGCGCATTCACATGCCGTACTGGAACTATGTGCCGTGGCGGGAGTTCGCGCCGAAGGCATGGGATATCGCCTCCGAACTTGTCGGCGGCGCAGACCGAATGCAGGCGGACTGTTCGCTCGGTGACGGTTTCATCGTCAACTTTGCCGACGGGGCGGACCGTCCGTGGCAGCCGCCTTCGGCGCAGTCGCCGGGCTGGCATAAAGACGGTGATTTCTTTCTGCATTTCCTCGACAGCCCGGAACAGGCGCTGCTTTCCCTGGTGCTCTGGTCGGACATCGAACCGCGGGGCGGCGGCACGTTCGGTGCAGGCGACTCGGTTCCGGTCGTGTCGCGTCTGCTCGCACAGCATCCGGAAGGTCTCGAACCGAAGGATATTGACGCGAAGACCATGATTCAGGAATGCCACGAGTTCGTAGAGTTTACCGGCAAGATGGGCGACATCATTCTGCTGCACCCGTACATCCTGCATGCCTCGTCGCAAAATCATTCTGGCACGCCGCGCTTCCTCACTAATCCAGCGCTGCATTTGCTCGAGCCGATGAACTTCAATCGTCCGAATCCGGATGATTTTTCGCTCGTTGAGCAGGCGGTACTGCGCGGTCTCGGCGTCGAAAGACTCGATTTCCAGCCGACAAGTCCTCGCCGGCAACTCGAACCGGAACGCAAACGCATACAGCGCATGATGCTTGAAGAGGAAAAAGCGCGCATTGAAGAAAAGGCGCGGATCGGCGCACCAGCCTGACACAGAGTACCCCTGTTCCACAAATCGGTCATGTAATAGGGAAACTGTCTTCACAAAAAGCCGCGGCAAGTCAACAACGGATTTCCCTGGGAGTGTCTGCTATGGAAGCGAAAGATCCAACGCCGCGAGATGATTTCTTTTTCGATCTCAACGGCTATCTCATTCTAGAAAATGCCGTCGAGCCGCAACTGATCGAGGACCTAAACCGCGCCTTCGATAGCTTTCCTCCGATCAAACGCAACGAATGGTGGGGCAATGCGCAGCGACGAGATTACACGGAAGAGACCGGTTTCGAGCTGCACAATTGTGTCGAAGTAGGTGGCCCTTTCGAGAAACTACTCGACCATCCGAGTTGGATCAACTATCTCCGCCGCTACTGTGGGGAGCAGGATTCATATGTACAGGGTCTGTTCGTCGATGAGTGCATCGCCTCGATACGCCGCTCGGGTGGTCATCATCCGGTCCACTCAGGCGGCTATCGAGGCGCGCTGCGCGGCGCATACCACTACAACAATGGCGTCTTCCGGTGCGGGCAGTGCAACATCATCCTTGCGCTGACCGACATTGGCGCAGGCGATGGACCGACGATGATCATTCCCGGCAGCCACAAGTCCAATTTTCAGCACCCCGGCGCGGGCAACTACCAGCAGGGGGATCGTATGGACGCACTTGAGGGCGCGATTCCCGCTTACATGAAGAAAGGCGATGCGCTGCTTTTCGTGGATGGCCTGATGCACGGCGGCAGCAGTCGTACCAATCCCGGAGAACGCCGTATCACGATTTATCGTTACGGGCCACTGTGGGCTTCGACTCGGTTTGGCTTCGAGTATTCGCAGGAGCTGCTCGATCGCCTGACCCCTGAACGACACGCGCTGCTGCAACCCGTTGCGCCCAACCGTCCGGACAGTACTGTAAGTTGACGCGATTGTTCCAGACGTTTCTGCCCGATGTCGAATAAAGTGGAAAACGTCGAAAGTAAAGTAACACCAAAATGCTGGTGAAGAGGATGAGTACTTTGAGTGTATCCGCATTACAGTGCGTCGAAACGCCCTACCATGCCAACATACTGGCAGGCTATCTGCTGGAATTCCGTGAACGTGGCTTCGTCGTCGTGCGCGATGTTTTTGTCCGCGATAGTGTCGATGCTTACCGTGCCCAGATCGAAGCGAAGATTGTGCGCCGTGAAGACGGAAGATTTATCCTGCCGGCGGAGACGGAATTGGCGATTGCGCCCACTCGCGCGCCACGACTGCGGAGCATTCTTCCCGGCGCGCTTTCGCCTGCCCTGATGCAGCCGCATCCTGCGTTATTCGAGGTCGCCTGGCTGATACAGGCGCCCAATTCGACCGAACGCGCACTGGGCTGGCACAAAGACCGCAACCATGAAGGCCTCACTGGCAACGAATATCACTATCCGGCGGATGTGCATGTCGGGATGTATTTCGAGGACACGTCGGAGGAGACCGGACCGACCCAGGCGATCGAGCGCTCACATCGAGAACTATCACGGTCGCCCTACAATGGCTTCGAACCGGTCTCGTTTCTGTGCCGCAAGCAGGATGTTGTGTTGTGGGATCAAAGACTGTGGCATCGCGCCACCGAACGGAAAGCGCCAGGGTACCGCATTTTCGGGTTGTTCGGTTTCTATCCTGCGCCTACTTACCACGGTGCGCCTTACACAATGACTGGGGCTCAGCGTGCCGCCTGGCTGAGCGCGATAGACCCGTCGGATCAGGTGTTTTATGGCGGCACATTCGCCCCGGAACGTTAGATCGAGCTTCGACTCGGCGGATTCTCGAATGCGTAGACAGCCTCCGGTTTCAGCAGTGTAATCAGTCCGAAGATGCCAAGTGCGGTGCCGACCGGAAACGCGGTAAGCTCCAGCACCGAAATTATTATTCCCCCGATCCGTGCCCAGGGCTGCAAAGTGACAAGTCCCCACCCCACGATTATTCCGGGCAGCGAGATCGTGGCGAAGATCACAAAGATAATCGTCCCAATTCCACCGATCAGTGGCACTGCCGCATGGTCGGCCGAGTTAGAGGCAGCCATTGCCGCGCCAAGAACTCCGAACAGAAGCAAACAGCCCACGCCTACCAGTAGATGCAGCGCGTTGAGCACAATGTGAAACCAACCAAGCAGTTTTATGCTGTCTCGCATCGAAGAGTTTTGCATCGAATCCTTCTCCCGGTTTTCTCGTTTCATGACGATTTCGAGCGCATAGGCTATGACACGCCCGTTTTCACCAGGCAAGGTCACGACACGATCTTCTCTCTTGACGGATGAATCGATTCGGAGGCTTCACTTGTTTCTCACTGACTTCTTCCCAGTTGCTGCTCCACCGTACGAATGCGTAGGTTAGAGAAAGTCTTGAGACTCTCTAAAGGTTTGGGTCGGCAGCAAAAGCGGCGATCAGCGCTGCGGCGCCGTCGTTCTTATGCGCAAGCCACCAGCCTGCTTCCGTTTTGTGACGCAGACGGTCGAGCGCGATCTGTGCCTGCACCACCTGCGCATGTGTTGTCGGTTTCGCAACTGTGATCGCGGTGTCCTTTTGCTCCTCCGTCAGGATATGGTTCGTCCTCATCTCCGTTAACAGGTCATCCGCTTCCACCATTAGTCTGGCACGCGTCTCGCGCGCCGCTTCCACATCCTGTTCCGAGCCAATCAGTTCCGGCAGTCCGACTTCCGCAACAGCACGTATGCTGCGCGCGGAACGTGGCGTCTGGTCTCCCAAATTCTCCGGCATCAAATCAACCTGTGACATGACTGTATTCCCTTTTTTCTCTTACAACAATTCATTTCTGTTACTACAATTCAATTTACTTCTCTCCAGCTTTAACGTGAAGGCTGGAAAAGTTCAAAATCGAGGAGACTATGTATTCAGCACTGGTGGCAGAAGACGTCAGAATGCCCTGCCACGTGGACTATCAGACGGGCAGTAAGCTTACAACGTTCCCGAGCCACAATTTTGCAGCGAATTCCACGTGCGTTGTGGATTTCGTCGATACCTGGCAATGAGATAGTCGATCGGATCGTGTGCTGCGCCAGGGACAAAAATAGGGCACTGAGAATAGTCCTCAGTGCTGGATTCGTGAGAAAAGTTGGAGGAGCCGACCAGAATCGAACTGGTGATAACGGTTTTGCAGACCGCTTCCTTAACCACTTGGATACGGCTCCCAATCGAACGGGGTATCAGTGCTGCCAGTAATCCGAGCATCAGGAAGCGTTGGCTCGACCGGCGAAGCGAACTGGAAGCGGGAGACGAGATTCGAACTCGCGACATTTTGCTTGGGAAGCAAACGCTCTACCACTGAACTACTCCCGCACTAATTCTATTATATGGCGGGCGAGGCGGTTTGTCAAGGGCGGCTGCGAAGTTTCGTTTGCCGCCCATGATTTCATATCTGCTGCACTGGTGACGTAGTTTCATCGGCGCGCGTGAGTCGAGACTGTTACCACTAACCAGGCGCATTCTCATTACTGCCCGGACTGTCCCGGCGGGGGCTGCTGTTTGTGCAGCTGCTCCTGACCTGCTGCTTGCTTCTTTCCTTCATCATCGGTCGTTTTCGATGGCGGACTATTATCTGTGTTGACGCCAGCTTCCTTACCGCAGCCAAATGTTACGAACGCTCCTGGCACCATGCTCAGCAGCGCAATCAGACCTATTGTCGTTCGCATTCTCTTCATAATGATTATTCCTCGCGAGCTCTCAACTCGCCATATTCAGCATCGATACAACACCCGTCATCGCTTGCAAAATAATGACGGGTGTCGTAGCCATTGTGCATAAAATCAACGTGAGATCAAAGTGAAGTGTCAGGTTACTTTACGCTAAAGGTTGCTGCAGGTTTGCTGGTTCCATCTGAAAAGAAACCTGATGATCCAGCGGCTGTATTGTTGTTGACCTGATTGCTCGTTTCCGATCCGGCATTGTATCCGGGTGAAACTGCTCTGGGGCGCAGGAACTTGGCATGGGTATCTGCCATCAGGTAGTTGGCTCCCTGCGAGTGGCGTCCGTCGACGGCAAAAAACGACCCTGTATTCATGGTAATGCCATTCAGGAGTCCCGTTGCGTACTTCGTATGCCCATCGGTGGGTGTGCCTCCGTCTGAGGCAGGAGAACCATTGTAGCCATTGGGCTCGTATTGTCCACCGAGCCCTGCACCCGATGGCGAACCGCCACAGTAACTCGATGTCCCGATCGGAGCTGGTTGAATTTCTGTATCGATATCGTAGTAACTGCTATTGATGACCTCGAATATAAGCACCGTACTTGCCGGCGCGGAATAAGAAGCGATCGACATGCTATCGGCGGCTATCATACAGCAGCCGCTGTAATTATTTGCGACACAGACGGGTGAAATCACGCTGGTATTGGCATTGATCGCGAGCGATGATTTCTTATAGACGCCCCCCGATGGGTCGTCAGGGCATTTGAATGCCTGCGTATTCTTGACATAGGGATAAATTTGACCGGCATAACCACTCCCGCCGCCGTAGCCATTGAGACCGCCTGGCGCTTTTTCATCATAGTCCTGCTCATACATATAGATGGCGGTGCCGATCTGTTTTTCATTGGAAAGACAGGAGATTGCACGCGCTTTCTCCCGAGCCTGTGCGAAGACAGGGAAGAGAATAGCGGCTAGAATTGCAATGATAGCAATTACGACGAGCAACTCGATGAGCGTAAATGCTCGATGTGGTGCGGAACGATTCATAATAAATTCCTCTCAAAAGTTAGTTTTGTCATAGGAGCCATTTCATAGCGCCCGAGTTTCATTGTGCGTATTCTGCTGCGGTATTACTGATTGTGAGCCAACGCGGCGAACTTCAGAATATTTTCCAGTGGGAGATTCCTGTTTCTGATTCTAGCAATGAGTTCGACTTTATAGCACCTCCTCTTTCTCTTTCTGCATTTCCATAATGAGTGATAGAATGGCTCCTGTACAGCCGTGCTCGCGAAATATGTTTCGCGGTGAGAAGGAGTATTCTGGGCTGCACAAAAAGCACGATACGATAGACTTCCTCTCATGGAGAATCATTTTCTGTTCGCAGAACAGGAACACATCATTGTTTACGCATATCATCGCCGATTGATCGCAAAGATTAGACAGATTTTTGCGATACCCTCTGAATCGCCTGCGATTCAGTGGAGGTATTGCAGGCGGCAGTGTCTGACTGCACCGTCGTGATTAGTGTTCCCACATATCAGAGGTAGCAACAACTTCTGCTGAAGGACAGACACATATATCGATTTTTTGGATTGTAAGTTGCTCAGGGTTTGACGGCGACGCAGACGATCGTGACACCGAAGGGGAAGTCGAAGCGGCGGGCGAGGGCGTTTTCGGCAGTGAACATACCGGTGAGGGCGGCATTTACTGGAGATGGAAAGAGCGGCATTGCGGCCTGCGGCGGATCGTGAGGCGGTTTCTTTGCATTGAGGCGACGCTGCATCGAAACCAGTGGATAGAGCAGTGTCATCGTGTGGGAGAGTTTTTCGAGACGTAATCCGGCGGTCGTAAACCGCTCGGCGACTTCCGGCCGGAGGTAGCGGCGGAAGTGCATCAGGGCGATATCGTGTTCGCTCCAGAGGTGCGGATAGGCGGGCACGGTCGCGATCACTCTGCCGCCTGGCTTCAGCACTCGCTGAAACTCGCAGAGTGCTGCGCGATCGTCTGGCAGATGTTCGAGCACATCCATCACGACGACCACATCGAACTTTTCGCTTGCGAAGGGAAGCCGCATCGCATCGGCACAAACCAGACCTTCGAGGTTACGGCGGCGTGAAAACTGCAGCGCGAGCGAGGAGAAATCGGCGGAAACAACGTGTCCCCATTTGCCGAGTCGAGCCGACATCGCGCCCGTCCCGCAGCCCATATCGAGGATCATGAGCGGAGCGGCCTGCGTTCCCGGCGCACCGTAACGGTCGCTCAAAAGGGACTCGACGAGCCGATGCCGCCCGACAAACCACCAGTAGGTATCCTCGAGGCGGTACATCCGCTCGTATTCGGCAGCATTCATTGGAGGTGTAGTTCCGCAGGCGTGGCAGCGGACTGATAGCGCGTAAAACGAATGCGAAAGACGGTCTTGAGCATCCGCCAGGCGTCCCGCACGAACCGCACTTTCGAGCCTTCCTGATGCGCCCAGCGCACGGGAACCTCCGCCACTTTCAGACCGAAAACCTTGATCGCCAGATAGAGCATCTCGACATCGAATGCGAAATGATCGACCTGACACCGTCTGAAAACGGTTTGTGATGCGCTTCGCGTGAACAGCTTGCAACCGCATTGCGTGTCATGAATGCCGGGAACCGCCATCAGCTGAACGATTTTGTTGAAGGTGCGCCCGCCCATTTCCCTTACAAACGACTGCCGCTTGATCAGCTGTGAGCCGACGACATCTCGCGATCCTATCGCGATATCGAAGCCAGCATCGAGCTGTGCAGAAAGCTTTTCGATCTCCTCGATCGGCGTGGCCAGGTCGGCGTCACAGAACAGTATGCGCGCGCCCTGCGCCCGCAGCATTCCATAGCGCACCGCGTAGCCCTTGCCGCGATTAGAGGCGTAGGAAAGCAGCCGTACCTGAGCGCGGCGTTCTGAAATGTGCTTGACGATCTCGACCGTGCTGTCGGTACTGCCGTCGTCGACAACGATGATCTCATAGGCTGTCTGCTGTCCGTCGAAATAGGCGAGCATCCGTTTCAGCGTGCTGCCGAGGCGGTCTTCTTCGTTGTAAGCCGGAACGACGATGGACAGGACGATTGTAGAGTCATCAACAAGAGCGCCGTATTGGTCGGGCTCCGTGTCGGCGTCGGGAAGGAGCGGCGCAGCATCATTCATTGCGGATGTTGCTGACGGCGTTGCACTGGATATGGGGTTGTTCGATTCGACGCTCAAAAAATTCTCCTGGTCACTGAGACAATTGGCACATGCGCTTCGTCTCCCACAGCTCGAAATCGGAACGAACTCCTGTGGGCAAAGGCAGAACAGTCTGTAGGGAGGACTGCCAGAAAATAATCGCTCAGTTGCGATAGTATAACCCCCGCCAATTGCCTTGTCAAGCGGTGGGCATATTCGTTCTCATTCCTATGGGTCGATCAGGCACGAAATGAAGTCGGATACGAATAGAGTTCGGACAAAAGATGTTGACAGGATCACCGACGATCGTTACAATAGCGTCAGCGGCTGGTCGGGCATTTGATTGGGTGGCATGTTGGTGGAGGAATAGTATGAATCGTCCTGAATTGCCAGATGGGTACTATTATCCTGACAATATAGGGGCGGCAAATCTCCATGCAGAACTGCAACGTGAACTACCACCCGGTCATGTCCTGTTCGGTGTACCCGTTGAGGTTTTTGCCGCACGGAAAGGAACCGATGACGTACTCTTCTGTCACCACGATAAACCGCAAAGATTTACAGTGATTCACCTGAGTTGGATTGGGGAAACAGAAATCAATGCAAATCACCCAACTGTCGAGTTTGATGGCACATTCGCTGAGTTTCTTGCGAATGAGGAAGATATATTCGATCAGCTTCGCAGCCTACAGGCGAAAAACTCGAAGTCTCGCTGATATCAGCTCTACATAGCACATAATTGCTCTCCAGTTTTAGCAGCCTGCCACTTGACCTGGTTAGATGCTGAGGGTTGTCGTCACACTAAGTTTCCGTTTGTACTCTATCGGAGGGAGGAAGCCAGAAGATGAATGGGACGATAGTACGCGCGAGCAAGTTTATGAGTCTGGTGCTGCGCCACCGTCCAGATAAGATTGGACTGTCGCTCGATGCAAATGGCTGGGCGCGAATTGATGACTTGATTCGATGTTCTGAACTGGCAGATATTTCACTGTCACGCGATTTGATCCATGAGGTTGTCGCGACGAACGACAAGAAACGCTTTGTCCTGAGCGACGACGGCCAACGCATTCGTGCGGCGCAGGGTCATTCCGTGACGGTAGACCTCGACCTCCCCCGACAGGAACCCCCAACCTATTTATTTCACGGCACAGCGACACGGTTCGTCGCCTCGATCCGCGAAAAAGGGCTGCTGCATGGAAACCGGCACCACGTACATTTATCTTCTGAGGAAGAGACCGGGATCACAGTCGGGCAGCGTCATGGAACGCCTGTGGTTCTGGTTATTCGCGCAGGAGCGATGTGGGAGAACGGCATCGCGTTCTTCCGATCTGAAAACGGAGTTTGGCTGACCGAGTATGTCGCTCCCGAGTATATCCAGTTTCCAGATAACAACCCAACACGCGCGCCAATTCGATCAGAATGAGCCCGAGACAGTAGGGTGAACCCGGTAACTTTACGCTGTGGAAAGCAGGCAAATAGTGGAGAATCTCACGAAGGCGGATGTCAAAGAATTTGTGGAGGCAGCGCATGGCGATCTGCAGAAGGTGCAACAGCTGCTCGCCGTCAGACCCGAGCTTCTGGAGATGCCTAATGGCAACGAAACAGCACTGGGTGCGGCGTGCCAGATGCGGCAGACGGACATTATCGAGTACCTTCTCGCGCAGGGCGCGAAGTTGACTATCTCTGCCGCCTGTGTTCTCGGGCTCACGGATAAGGTGGCAGATTTTCTCACCGAAGACCCCTCTTTGCTGAGCAAGGGGGATAAGCAGTCTCACAATAAACATCCGGTATACTTCGCGGAATATCAGCCTGAGACGCTTGCGATGCTGAAAAGCAGAGGGGCGAAGTGATAAGGGATAGTTTGGCTTTGTTCTCTGGAAGCTAATCGCCTGGCGACCAAGGGGAGCGTGATGCAACTTCTCAACCATACGAAACGAACAAAACTCGTCTTCACGGAACCGCTCGTGGATCATGTTTCTGCGCGTAAAGCGGGTGGAACAGGGATCGCAACGTTCGCTGCGGCGTGGGAATGGTTCTTATTGAAATGCGAAGGCGATGAGCTATCGATAATGGACTTCGACGGCGGGTTATGGGATCATGTAAAGGGCGAGGCGGATGCTATTTCGGAGCATCCCGTCACTATTGGTGAGAGGTACAAAGATGTGTCTGCCCAGGTGATCACCGATCTGTTTGAGGCGGAGCGTTTAGCCGTACCCGAGGATTTCCCGGCAATGAATTATGATATGGGGGTTCCGGTGGGTTTTGTACGACATCTGTGGCGCATCTGGCACGAGCATGGAAGATAAAGATTCACCGATTCACACTCCCAAAACGGACATCCCTTTTATGCCTGAGAACTATTTCATCCTGTTGGCTGTAAGCGATCAGCAGGTGCTGACTACGGCGGAAAGCGCACTTCGCAAAGCAGGAATCAAAGTGGTTGTTTGTCGGAACGGCTTCGACGCATTGATCCGATTCATCGACGATCCGCCGACAATGCTTGCTATTGACGAGAAACTCGACGAAATCGACGGACTCAGCGTGATCCGCCTTCTCAACGCCATCCCACAATTTCGACGCTCGCCGTTTATCTTCTTCACACGAAAAGTAGGTGACTATCCAATTTGGGCAACGGAACGAGAAATATATGGCGCGGTATGCTTGCTATCCGTGCCGTTTCATGAGGAAGAGTTTCGGCGTATGGCAGTTCGCTGTCTGCAGGGCATTAACGACGGAGAATTCCCGACCTCTGAGCGAGATTTAGTATTCACTAAGCCTGACTGAATCATCAAACGAGTCAAAGCATCAGTATCCCGTTAGTAGGACGGCTGGCACGCAGTGCCAATCAGCCGGAATCCTGCTACCAGTTACTTATGCATGAGATTCAACTACAACTGCAGAAATCGGCTTTAAGTTAGCGGACTATTCGCGGACGGCGACGATGCGGGCGAATGAGAGATATCCCGCAACACGTGGGTTCCAGATCGTCTCCTCGGCATAGGACAGCACGCGCCAGCCGTCATAGCAAGTGAGTAGTTCCTTATGAGCGAATCTGTAAAGTCCTGGACTGTCAGGCGTCCGTTCAACGGTCATTACGCTGATCGCATGATAGCCGCCCATCGGAGTACGTCGCTGGAGATAGGCAAGGTAGTTCAGACACTCCTCGCCGAGGAATTGAAGGCAGTTGCAGGCGTGGACGATCGGGTACTCCTGCGTCAGCACATAAGTCGTCAAGTTCCGCTCGAAGAATTGTACTTTGTCGGAGACGTCCGCTTCGGCGGCCAGACTTTCGGCTTTCTTCAATGCGCTTGCAGATCCGTCCACACCCGTTACCTCGAAACCAGCCTGCGCGTAAAACACCGAATCGCGCCCATCCCCACAGCCGAGATCGATCACGGCAGAGGTTAGAACGCTAGATTCTGCCGCTCCTCCCTCTGCAATCCCCGCATCATTCTTAGCTTCTGCAGCGTGCAGAAGTTTCCAGTAACGCACCACGACGCGTGCCAGTTCACTCGGCTCCCTGCCGAAAAAGTAGCCGTCGCATTCGGCAAACGCCTGCTCCCAGCCCGCAATGCCTACCGGAATTGAGACAGGACAATCTACTGTTTCCGCATCCAGCAGCGGCAAAGCGGTTTCCGTAAGGGCTTTCGGCGTCTCGCTTTCGAAAATCACTTTATCCTGTAATTCTTCACCCGATGCTGTGTGCGAACAGGACGCGGGAGCGGCTTCGTAGTCAGGCCGTTCCCCGCTTCGTTCGATAGCATCGAGGAGCGCTGCGAACGATGTCGGCATATCGCCGTCCCACAGTCGGGCAATAAAACTGATTTCTGGTTTCACGTTTGTATCCATCGGTGATTTCGTCCCCATCCAACAGCCCTACCCCGACCCCGCTCGCTGCAAAAGGGGTACACACTGCTTCAGCCGCGGTAACTCCGCCGTATCATTCGTACCTTGTAACGATTCAACATTCTCGATATTTGTATTCCTCCCCTCATCCCGAAGCTTCGGGATGAGGGGGGACGAGGCGTGAGGGGAATGGTTACCGCACCTCATTGCGGGAGAGACGGCGACACACATTCTTGCATTCGCCCCTCTCCCTAACGAAGAATGAGTGGCAGGGAGAGGGGTTGCGGTGAGGGCTCACTGCTGATTCGTTGCGCCCTGTGAGTCCGTGGTCTGTGCTGCGAGCAGTTTCACTTCGCCGCCGTTCAGCAATTGTGCCTGTCCGACCGTCACGACCTGCTCACCCACCCTCACGCCGGACGTAATTTCGAGGTCTTTGAACGTCGTGTAACCGATCTTGACCTGCCGCTCCTCCGCTTTGCCGTCCTTGATCACGAAGACACGTCCGGTCGTTCCGAGATTGTCCAGCACCGCGTCACGAGGCACCAGCACCGCATTCGGGTGTGTGTCGAGGGTAATCAGCCCTCGCGCCGACATCGATGGGCGCAGCACATTGCCCTCATTGGTGATCGAGACGCGCACGGTGAAACTGCGCGCCTGCGCCGAAGCCACCGGAAATACCTTGTAGATCGTTCCCTTAAACGTTCTTCCAGTCAGCGCATCGACGGAGACAGCGACCTCCTGACCGAGTTTTGCCTGTGCAAAAACTGTCTCTGTCAGCTGCGCATCGAAAAAGATCGGGTTGAGCGCGACGATCCGCATTACGTCTTTGCCTGCTCCGAACTGCTGGCCAGGCTCCGCTTTGCGCTCGGCGACAACCCCGTTGATCGGCGAGCGAATCGCGGTGTCATTGACGGCGAGTTCTGCGAGGTGCACCGCCGCCTGCGCCTGCTGAACCGCCGCTTCTGCTGTTTCGATGCCGACGCGGGCTGTCTCGATATCGGATTGACGCAACCGCACCTGATCTCGGTTCGCCTGAGCGGTGACGAGCACTTGATTCGCCTGATCGATCGACGCCTGGGCGCGGCGAATATCTTCCGGACGTGAGCCTTCCTGAATCAGACTCAACGACTGTTTGGCGGAGTTTAGCCGGGCCTGCGCCGATGCATACGCAGCATCCGATGCATCGGAAGTCGCCTGCGCCAGATCGAGCTGCTGCGCCGAAACCGCCTGCTGCCGATAAAGGCCCTGATACCGCTTCAGATCCGCTCGCGATTTCTCGCGGTCGGATACGGCGCGATCCACATCGGCTTTTGCAGACGTAACGGCCTCCTGAGCCTGCTCGCGTTCCTGTGTACGCGCCCCGTTTTTGATCACATTGTACTGCTCTTTTGCGACCTGGATTGAGGCTTTCGCGGAGGCGACTCCGCTGATAGTTTGCGCATCGGTCAGCTTGAGATTGGTCTGTGCCGACTGGAGAGCGACTTTCGCCTGATCGCGACGTGTCATAGCGGAGGTCAAATTCGCCCGCTGCTGCTGAAGCTGCGCCAGCAGATCGCCCGGATCCTGCTGCACCACGAGCTGACCTGCGGTGACCGTGTCGCCCTCACGGGCATAAACAGCGATCACTTTGCCAGCGAGCTTCACCCCCACGGTCACGTCCTGTAGCGCAGTTAGCGAGCCGGATACCTGCTCAGTGCGTGCGATAGAGCCGAGTCGGGCAGCGGTCACGCTGACAGATGTCGGGGTCGATTGTGCGGCGACATTGGTCGCCTTGGGATCACCGCTCGCCGGAGCCGGGTCAGCTGGCTTACTTTTGCAGCCGCCGATCCCTGCGGCGATGACGACTGCCAGCATCAAACTTGTCGAGCGCGGCAACCGTAGTCGGACGGAGCGAGCCGAATTTTGCTTCATAGTGTTTCGAACTGGGATCATCTCTGTCCTCCGGTGGTGCGTGTGAGGGAGCCGCCCGTCACTTTCGTTGAGGGCGGGGCGGGATAGCCCGGCGCATTTCTGACATAGGAGTAGCGGCCTGCCGCCTTATCGAGAGAGGCACGGGCATTATTGTAGTCGTAGAGAGCGTTCACCTGGTTCTGACCTGCCTGCGTCAGCGCAGCCTGCGCATCGCTGACCTCGACGAGCGTCGAGACGCCATTATTGTAGCGGACACTCGAGAGGCGAAAAGACTCCTGCGCCTCAGCAAGTCCCTGATTTGCAACTGCCACGCGGTCACGCGCCTGCACCAGCGTGAGGTAGGCATTTCGCACTTCGAGATTGACCGAGTCGATCGTATTGCGACGTTCCGTCTCAGCGGTGCCCACATCGGCGCGCGCCTGCTGAACGCGGGCGCGGGAAACGCCTCCGTCGAAAATCGGGAACGAAAACCCGACGACGAGACTGCCGGAGGTAGTCTGAGGCGAAAATCCCGCCGCATTCGGGCTGTACTGTGTCCCGAGCGACAGGTTGAGCGCCGGCAAACTGCTGCGGCGTGCCAGTTGGATACCCTTCTGTGCGGCAGCGAGATTGGCGTCGGCTTCCAGCACTTCGGGGCGGGTCGTGAGCGCTTCGCTGACGACCGCTGCATAATCGGCGCCGTAACTGATCGGGTCTGAAATCAGCGCGACCGAGTTGGCGATACGGTTTGCCGATTTGTTATTGGGTACGTTGCCTGGAGGATTGCCCGAGGCATCGGCAGGCGGATTGGCGGGAGCCGCATTATTTGGGGAGACGGGCGCTTCCGGCGTATAGGTGGCAGCGGGCGCAACTCCCGGGGGCGTCTCGATCGAGTTTCCAGCGGTCACCGTGATCGGCGAGTCGATGGAAATGCCCATATTGCTGTTGAGTGTCGCCAGCGAATAACTGACGTTGCTGTTCGCGGTAATCAACTGCTGACGGGCGTTGGCGACATCGGTCTCGGCCCGTATCACATCGAAGCGGGCGACTGTGCCTGCCGTGAACTTTTTCTGTGCATCGCTCAGGCGGTCGAGCGTGTTCTGCAGCGTGTCCTGCGCCACGGCAACGAGCGCCTGATAGCGAAGAATATTGTAAAACGCTGTTTTGGTGTCGAGCACGATCTGGTTTCTGGCGCGGTTGATGTCGATGCGTGCGGCGATCTCCTGAAACTGGGACTGCTGTACGGCAGTCCGCAGAGAGCCGCTGATGTCGATGGGCAGCGTTGCAGAAACGCTCAGCACCGGCTGATCCGCATTGACGATCGTAATCGAGTTTCCGCCAATATTGGCGCTCTGCCCTGTGTTGAGCCGCGTATAATTGAAACCAGCTCCGAGCGTCGGGTTCAGGGCGGCGCGTGTCTCCGAAACCCTTCCCTGCGCGCGGCTGAGCGCTTCGACGGCGAGACCGAGGTTCCGGTTGTTGCCGAGCGCGATCGCTACGGCGTCATCGATCGTGAGAGGTCTGTTGGGAACCCGACCGCGCACCTGCGTCAGTGTCGGTGAGGAGAGAGCCGTGCCTTTCAGCGTCGGGATCGGATTGGTCGGTGCAGGCAAAGGCGCCTGCAGACCCGTCGGCGGTGGAGCAGTGGGAATCCCGTTTGCATCGGTCGTTTGTCCAATGGTTCCTGCAGCGTCTGGTTTTGCCGGATCGGTCTGCGCCACAATCGGATTCGCGGCAATACCCAGAAGCATTAGTGTGATTCCAACTCCCGCAGGAATACCTTTTGTCCCTAATTTAATCGCTCTCGAAGGGTCTCCTGAACGCGAAAATTGATCTGTACTCGGGCTGCGTAATTTTCGATCGAACGAACGTTTTCGTGAAAACCTGACTCGCATTCGCATTTCCTCCATAGGTCTGTCCCCGCAGAAAGGCAGCCTTATCATCTCGTTTCGTAACTATTCACACTCTCGAAGCTTCGGGAGATGAGTCGGGAGCGAATTGTTACCTCGTTTCAATATCTTCCAGACGTATCTATCGGGAGTCTTCCTGTGTCTTCGCTTCAGCTGCGCCGTCCTGATCAGTCGCCTGTATCGCATCGGGACGTTCCGCCGCTTCGAGTGATGCGAGCATATGGTTCATGAATTCCCGCATCGAACCTACTGGAAACAACATCAGCCCCTTACCTGACGGATGCTGCCAGATCAGCAGTTTGTCGCCCGGCGAGACGCCAAGTTCCTTCCTGAGTTCCGCTGGCACGACGATCTGTCCGCGCTCCCCCACTGTCACGGTGCCATAAAAACAGGGATCGCCATTCGGTTTGGTTTCATTTTCCGGCATCCTGTGGCACTCCTTCCCGTCAGAGCCTAGTCATCACATGTATTTCATACATTTCATACTTATCTGTACAGGCTACGTCGCTGACAGGCATAAAGTTTCATCAGCGAGCACTCAATAACTACTTTTCATAGGAGATCGTGTGTGCGATCAATCAGTTTTTTCGGATGCTGCCCCAGAGTAGTTCATAGCTGGAACGCAGGCAGTTTGGGAGGCTGTCCTCACTGTCAGTCTGAGACCAGTAGGTCAGGACAGCGAGGAACACATCGATCAGATGGCGGCTGAGTCGTGTGCTTTCGATGTCGGTACGAAACTCCCCGCTCGCCTGTCCCTCGCTAATCATTTTGTCCATAACGACGGTTACTTGCTCACGCATACCCAGGCATTTCGTGCGCACCAGCGGATTGACGAGCCCGAGCGCAAGCAGATTGCGCGTTCGGCGTTTGGACTCGGCATCGCGTGCACTGACAACCAGTGTGGTCTCGACAATGCGCTGCCATATCGGGCCGCCATAACTCAGCGCATGGTCTATTCGATCGAGGTCCGGCTGATTTGCAGCGGGAGCAAGCGCTGCCTCATCGGAGATCAAAGCAGGGAGCGGAGCGTGCAGCATGTCTGTCAGAAGCTGCAACTGCTGCGCGAAAAAGTAGCTGACCACTTCCTCCTTGTTGGGGAAGTGATAAAAGAATGTGCCCTTTCCGACATCTGCGGCTTCCGTGATCATCTCCACCGTGACGGATTCGAAGTCCCGCTCCGTCAGCAGCTGCATCGCCGCCTCAAACAGGCGATCACGCGTCTCAGTGCGTCGGCGATCCTGGCGATTAGGATGGTCACTGGTTTCCGACTGCTTTTCAACAGATTTTTCAGGGATCGACAACTCGCTTCACTCTTTTCTGACTGCCGGTCATATATGACCAAGTATTGCATATGATTAGGTCTACGCGCTGTTTGGTCGATTGGTTGCAGCAGGGAAATGTTTATGCTGCGTCGAATAGAAATAGTGTCGAATGTACTGGCTTTTCTGCGTAGGCACGGATTCAATCTGCATTTCGAGGAATTATATCCAGCAGACTGGCTGCTCACACCTGGATATCAGATGCTCCTCGGATGCGCGAGGAATTGCGGAAGGAGAAGTCGTGCTGCTTATCGATCGGCTCGATCACCTCGTTCTGCCTGTGCGGAACATCGAGGAGACCGGCGCATTTTATCCCCGCACACTCGGCATGGAAATCGTCACTTTTGGTGCGGGCAAAACTTCCCTCGTCTACGGCACAGGTATCAAACAAAAAATTCACCTGTATGCAGGATGAGAGTGACTTCGCGCCGAAAGCACGAGAGCATACACCTGGTTCCGCTGACTTTTACTTTATCTCATGGACTCCGATTGCCATCGACTTTGTTCTCATTAATATGGAATACCGATTATCGACGGTTCTGTTGAGAGGATAGGTACTTACGGAGTCCTCCTCTCCGTCTTTAGTCATGGCCCAGATGGCAGCCTGATCCTAGTTTCGAACTACATTTAATTGTCCGTATACGAACTATCGTAGTCTGCGCGGGCGCGTTTTCAAGCAAAATGTGCCATTATTGCTTCATCCCCAGATATATCGTAGAATCTTTCCAATATCAATGTTTCAAGTAGGAATGAGAGAAGGAGTTTGACCAACGTGACGGGACACTATGCCCCCAAGATTTTCCTGCTCGGCGGCTGTCTGCTCGCCCTGAGCGTACTGCCAGGCTGCACTACCAGCAAAAGCGGGACCAGCGGCTCATCGGGCTCAGCGACCGTTTCCGGCAATATTTTGCGCTATCCGTTGACGACCGAACCGACCGACATCGACACCGCCCGTGTCGAAGACGGCACAACGATCGATATGCTGCAAAACGTGTTCGCAGGGCTCGTGCGCTGGAATGATCGCAGCGAAATCGTTCCCGATATCGCCGAAAAATGGGACATCACGGGTGGTGGAACGATCTATACTTTCCATCTCAAACACGGAATCAAATTCCACAACGGTCGCGAATTGACCGCCGACGACTTTAAATACTCACTCGATCGCGCCTGTAATCCGGCAACCAAATCGACGACCGCCGCGAGCTATCTGAACGACATCGTAGGCGCGAAAGAGTTTATCAACCGGCCGGCGAGCGCTTCCACGCCGACGGAAGTGACCGGCGTCAAGGTCGTCGATCCGTACACGCTCCAGATAACGATCGACGCCCCGAAGTCCTACTGGCTCGGCAAAATGACCTATCCCACTGGCTACGCCGTATGCCGCGAAGCGATCGAAAAAAATGGTGGCGTTCTGGACGAAAAATCCGCCGTCGGAACCGGTCCCTTTAAGCTCGATCCCGCAGACTTCCAGCGCGGTTCTCAGGTCACTTTGACTGCCAATGCAGCATACCAGGACGGCAGACCGAAACTCGACAAGATCGTGCGCCCGATCCTCAAAGATGCCTCGACACGCCTCTCGAACTACGAAGCGGGCAATCTGGATAACGTCGAAATCTCCGCCGCCGACATCGATCATATCAATGGCGACCCGAACCTCAAACCCGCCCTCAAAACATTCCCGCGCGCTGCCACCTGGTATGTCGCGCTCAATCAGGCGGCTAAAGATTCGCCGTTCAGCAATCGGGATGTACGTCGCGCGTTCGCGATGGCGGTCGATAAAGATGAAGTCGTGCGCGTCGGAATGAAGAATCTCGTGCCCATCGCGACAGGGATAGTGCCGCCGGATATGGGCGCGTACGCTCCTAAAATCAAGCTGCTGCCCTACGACCCAACGCAGGCGAAAGCGCTGCTCGCTAAAGCCGGATTCCCTGATGGTAAGGGTCTGCCCGCCCTGACATTCACGTATCGCAACGACAAGCCGGAAGTCGGCGCCGTCGCGCAGGTGATCGCGCAGCAGCTCAAGACAAACCTCAATATCAACATTCAGTGTCAGTCGATGGAGTGGGCAACGTTCCTGAAAGAGCGTACCGCCAAGACGATGGCAATCTCTTACCTGCGCTGGGGCGCGGATTATCTCGACCCGCAGGACTACCTCTCGACGCTGCTGCACACCAGTCGCCTCGTGAACAACAATGAGGATCACCCCGAAAACGGCGTCGGCTACAGCAATCCAGAGTTCGATAAACTTTGTGATGCTGCCGACATCGAATCGGACCCCAAAAAACGTTTCGCTATGTATGAACGTGCCGAACAGATCGCCGTCGATGACGCGCCCTGGATACCGATCTACTACCAGCGCGATGTCGAACTGGTGCGACCGGGCGTTGCCGGGGTTCGCGATTCGCTGCTCGGTCACCTTCCGCACCTCACCACCACGGTCAGCAAATGAGCGGCGCTGCCTCCATAGCTTCGAATAATACTATGGATCTGCCAGAAAGATATTGCGTCCTTCTCGCTGTCTTTCTGGCAGGAGTGGACTGCCGATGCTGACGTTTATACTCAAACGGCTCGCGCTCGCCCTGCCCACACTCTTCGTGATCACCTTCGTGGTTTTCGTAATCGCACGGCTCGCGCCTTCGAGTCCGATCGATATACTTGCGGAGAAAGCCGCGCCTGAAGTCCGTCGACAGCTCGAGCATCAGTACGGTCTGGACAAGCCCTACCCGATTCAGTATCTGAATTATGTCGGCAATATCGTTCTGCACGGCGATTTCGGGAGATCGTTTGCGCGCGGACAGCAGCCCGTTACGGAGATGATCGCGCACGATTTTCCGGTTACGGCGCAGTTAGCTGTCTCTGCGATGCTCTTTGCACTGCTGGTCGGCATTCCCATCGGTGCGCTCTCTGCGCTGAACCACAACTCCTGGTTCGACCGCGCCGCGATGGCGGTCGTCGTCGCGCTCGTTTCGGTGCCGAGTATCGTCCTAGGTCCCCTGCTCGTGCTGATTGTTGCGGTGCGGCTTCGCTTGCTGCCGGTGAGTGGCTGGGAGATGCTCGACGTCTACTCGCTCGGCGGACATCTCCATTTCAAGATCGTCGATCCGCACTATCTTGTTCTGCCGACGATCACGCTCGGGGCGCGCTCTGCCGCGCTAATCGCGCGCTTCATGCGTGCCTCACTGCTCGATGTGCTCCGTCAGGACTACCTTCGTACGGCGATGGCGAAGGGCTTATCGCGCGGCAAGGCAGTCTGGCGACACGCACTCAAAAACGCATTTCTCCCGGTACTCACCGTAATTGGAACCAACTTTGGAACTCTGCTGACCGGCGCATTCGTGATCGAAACGCTGTTTCAGGTGCCCGGCATCGGCTTCGAGTCGATCAATTCGATCAGTAAGCGCGACTATCCGGTCATTCAAGGCATGACGCTGCTCGTCGCTGTGATTTTCATACTCGTCAACCTCGCCGTCGATATTCTGTATGGCGTGGTCGATCCGCGTGTCCGTACGCAGGAAGCGCGGGCATGAACGAGAATCAAGGAAGGCACGGAAGCGGAGAAGAGAATCCAGAAGTGGTTTTCGGCGCGGGAACGGATGCCGATCTCGAGCTGCACGGTAACGGCGAAGAGGCAGAAACAGTTGCGGAAACGAATGAGTCGCCTGACGCTGACATTCGCGTAGATCTGCCGGCGGATCTCACAGAGGGTTCAGAGACAGTAATCCATGGTCGCGCCGTCAGTCCAGGTGCCGACGCATGGCGGCGCCTGCGTAGGAATCCGATTGCGGTTCTCTGCGGAGGCTATATTCTGCTCGTCGTGCTGACTGCGCTGTTTGCCAACTTCATCGCTCCTTACGCGTACGATTTTCAAGACACGCGCCGCTACGCTTCACTTCCCGCGCCGCCGGATCACCTGCACCTGCTCGGCACCGACAATCTCGGGCAGGATGTGCTGACACGACTGCTCTATGGAGCGCGTGTTTCGCTTGGCGTAGCCGTGATCGTAATCGTTATCGAAGGTGCGATCGGTATCACGCTCGGGCTGATCGCCGGTTATCGCGGCGGCAAAACGGACCTCGCGCTGATGCGCCTCACCGACGTGATTTTCGCTTTCCCCGACCTACTGCTGGCGATTTTGATCCGTGCAGTGATGACGTCGGGAAACCGCGCCCTGCCTCCTGCCGTCAACCTCGGGAGTCTGTTTTTCGCACTCGGTATCGTTGGGTGGCCCGCGCTGGCAAGGCTTGTGCGCGGGCAGGCGCTTTCGCTCCGCGAGAAAGAGTACATTGAGGCAGCGCGGGCGATCGGAGTGCGTGAAGGGCAGATATTGCGGCGGCATCTACTTCCAAACCTGCTCGGACCGATCATCGTTCAGGTCACTCAGGACGTGGCGGGCGTAATTCTCGCGGAGGCGACGCTTTCGTTTCTGGGTCTCGGGGTGCAGGCTCCGTTCCCGAGTTGGGGACGTATGATCAACGACGCCCTCAGCTACAAAGAGTCCCATCCGCTCTTACTTATTGCGCCGAGCCTACTCCTTGCGCTGACCGTGATGGCATTCAACTTCTTCGGCGATGCGCTCCGTGACGCACTCGATCCCCGCCTTCGTCAATAGTCAGTAAGCAAGCTGCTGGCGCTATTGCTTCAACCTCAATGCGTCCACGCACCTTGCATTTTTTTCCGTTTGGCAATAATATACAATATCGGTTATAGGATAACCGATGCCCTGTCATCTTTCGACGCTGTCCCGATTGCATCGAGGCGTCCTTGTCGGCAAGTCACCATACGAGAAACACAAGCGGTGAGACCAGAGTGAAGCAGAATGCGCTTCTTCACCATACGGTTAAGAACTTAGGGCTGCCTGCGCCAGTGGATTGCAGGAGCTGTATAAGAATTCCCGGATATTTCCGCTCACCGAATTGGGTTTTTTCACTTTTTTCGGAAGCGGTCGATTGCTGAGGGAGAATAAGTGTTCCAATTCCAATACAAATCAAATTCCAGCAACCACTTCCAGGCATTATGGCCATTCACCTTAAGTATTAATAAAATTACTGATATCGATTAGTTCTTAATCAATTGTTAATATAAATTGGGTATCCTAATTCTAATCAACCGTGTATTCGATACACAATCGCCATAGGTAAAATCGATCATTTCAGAAAGCAACAGCGTGACCCCATAA
This sequence comes from Chthonomonadales bacterium, assembly GCA_038216735.1. Lineage (GTDB taxonomy): Bacteria > Armatimonadota > Chthonomonadetes > Chthonomonadales > Chthonomonadaceae > JBBQPY01. The sequence continues at coordinate 29,951 of JBBQPY010000003.1, read as the reverse complement.
AGGAGGGACTCCATGGACACCACTAGGAAAGCGGAAGGCTTTACTCTCATTGAGCTGCTCGTAGTCATCGCAATAATCGCGATACTAGCTGCGATCCTCTTCCCTGTTTTCGCACAGGCACGTGAAAAGGCACGTGGCATATCCTGCGTGAGCAATGTCAAAGAGCTCGGGCTCGCACACTTGATGTACTGGCAAGACTATGATGAAACCTCTGTCTCGTCCTGGTCATACGGCTTCCCAGGCGACTTCGAGTGGAGTGTTCAGCCCTACATTAAGAACCTGCAGATACTTTTTTGTCCCTCCTCGCGAATCAGCGTCACCTCGCTTGCTTCGTCTTGCGGAAACAACGACTTCCTGCCGGGCGGCGTGAACAACCCCACCGGAGAGCAAAACCTCTGGAGCTACGGCTACAACACCGGCTTTCTCTGGAACAACGGCACCGGTCTGGTTCGCAGCACACCTGGCAGCCAGCCGGATGGCACGCCCTATCAGGCAACGATCAATGGTAAAACTTTCACTGCATACCTCCGTAATCCGGTAATGGGCGGCATTTCTGCAGCCGCGATGACTGCCCCGGCACAGTTGATCATGCTGGGTGACACAGCGGATACGACGGTCGCAGGTCTGGGAATGACCGATCTTCAGGACAAGAGTCTGGACTCATCGGGGGATACGTGCGCAGCGCTCCGAAAGCAGAGTTGGCCGCGACACACGCTCGGTAATAGCACCGTTTTTTGTGACGGACATGCCAAATGGTATCGATTCCAGACGCAGTTGGTGACGGTCAACGACACGATTGCCGGATTCAATGGCCAGACGAGCAAGGTTGTGCCGGACACCTGCACCTATATTAGCACGTTCGATGGAGGCAACAACCCGAACAACTGTCGCTATGAGGGCACCGGCGTTCTGGTGAATCCCTGAACCGTTGGCATCCCGCACTCTGTTCGAAACCTGTATCCTGAAATAACACCTTTGACAGCCTCGTTTGAAAGAGGCGAAAATGTGGAATGAGCGGAGCGAAATCGAAGGAGCAAAAATGAGCACAAACAGGCGCCGATTACGAGGTTTGGCACTCTTGCTGAGCCTTGCGCTTTGCACCAATCTGCTGATCGGCTGTGGCAAAAAAGAGGTGGCGAATGGCTTGGTAGATACGTCTGCTGAAAACTCACAGACTGCTGGAACTTCAAGCGGCATACATGCAGGAAAAACCAAATGACCCACAGCGCATGCTGATCATGCCGGGCTAATATTTCACCCCTCCACGCTCTCGTAATCAGGGCGGTGAGGGGTGAAATATTATTTGGAATGAGCGTAACGAGATACTCCTTGAACTCCTTAGGAATGGAGTATCATGTGAGAGCGATCACCTGTGAGCGAGATCAACGGCGGCGCAGGAATGCAGGTATGTCGATCTCGTCGCCGGTCGGCTTACGCGTTTCTGGAGCAGGCTGCTGAGCGGGCGACTGTGGCGCAGGAGGTGTCTCTGCCGCACGAACTGGTTGCTGCTGTGTTGCGGGCTGCTGCGGCTGCACCGATTGTGTCTGCGTAGCGGGAGTATAGTTACTGCCGATGTCGCTGCCCTGAAAGACACGGCTTTGACTCGTGTTGCCTTCCTGCATTCGGTTCGTATTCGGAACTGAGCGTATCTCCTGAATGCCGCTCTGACCGAATCCAGTCGCAAGCACAGTAATTCGGACCTCCCCTTCGAGACTTGCATCGGGGACCCAGCCGATAATGATGTTGGCATCGCGCTGATCGCACAGATCCTGAATCTGCGCTGCCGCCTCGGAGAATTCGGCGAGTGTCAGGTCATTGCCAGACGTGACATTGACGAGAACCCGTGTCGCTCCGGCGATGCTGGTTTCGAGCAGTTGAGAGGAGATCGCGATCTGCGCGGCTTCTACGGCACGATGATCACCGGTCGCGGTGCCGATGCCCATTAAAGCGGAGCCCGCACCCGTCATAATTGCGCGGACGTCGGCGAAATCGACGTTGATCATGCCAGGAATCGTGATGATGTCGGAAATCCCCTGCACGCCCTGTCGCAGCACGTCATCTGCGACTTTGAAAGCTTCGACAAGCGTCATGCGGCGGTCGCCGACGGAAATGAGCTTTTCGTTGGGCACGATAATGATCGTATCTACCTTGCTCTTGAGGTTTTCGACGCCCTCTTCGGCGAGGCGCATTCGACGCGGGCCTTCGAAACTGAAAGGCTTGGTCACGACGGCGACCGTCAGAGCGCCCATTTCGGCAGCGATCTCAGCGATCACGGGAGCCGCGCCGGTGCCGGTGCCACCGCCCATGCCAGCGGTGATGAAGACCATGTCGGCGCCTTCCATCATCTTCTTGATTTCGCTTTTGCTCTCCTCGGCAGCCGTACGCCCGATCGAAGGATCGCCGCCTGCGCCGAGACCGCGGGTCGAATTTTCGCCGAGCTGCAGCTTGCGCACTGCCTTCGAAATATTCAGAACCTGGACGTCTGTATTCATCGCCAGGAACTCGACACCCGTGAGACCAGCTTCGATCATGCGGTTGACAGCGTTAGTGCCGCCGCCACCCGCCCCGATCACCTTGATACGCGCGGAACCAAGTTCCGGCAGCCCATTATTCATCGAATTGATCATTATAAGTGCGCCCTTCGCGTATTTACAGGGGAATTTCCGCAGCGATTGGAGGGTGGCAGTCAGCCTCTGCTGTCGGCATCAATAGGAGCATTACGTTACCGTTCGGCAGCAAACCCGATCGAGCCGTTACCGTCACAACAAAAGAGCATTGCATTCTGTCAGTCCGTAGCGGCGGATATTGCTGCTCCAGACTGGGAATTCAGTCCCCTGTCCTCATGGACTTCGCCATTTCAAATTGATAGATCAGTCTCGTATCGTAGTTTATCTGTTCAGCCGACTCTGCTCGGCGATTCGTCCATGTCAACAATGCACGGAAAACGGAGCGGGCTCTGCCGCGTTAACTTCCGAACAGACTACGCACTGATTTGATAAAGTTTCGGAGAAGCTGCATAAATCCTGTAGGACGGACGACGCGCTCGGGCTGATGCGCGGCGCGCGACTGCTCCATACCATACAGCACAAGCCCGATCGACGTTGCGTACGATGGGTGCGTGAGCGTTTCGCCGAGGCCGCCCACGCCGCGCGGGTTGCCGATACGCACCGGCATTCCAAGGGTTTGCTGCGCGACCTCAACACAGCCTTTCAGCTGACTGCCACCGCCGCTTACGACCAGACCCGCCGGTATTTTTCCGAGACAATCGGCTTTTCGCAGTTCGTGCTGCACCAACTCGAACAGCTCCTGCATTCGCGGCTCGATAATCTGCACGAGCGCACGTCGCCGCAGCTTCCTTATCTCTTCACGACCCACCTGTCGGATCTGAATAATATCTTCTTCGCCGACCAGTTCCGACGAGGCACTGCCGCTCTCCGTTTTGAGGCGCTCCGCCTCATCATGTCCGACCGTCAGCCCGTAGGCGACATCGTTGGTCACATGGTTTCCGCCGACAGGAATGACAGCGGAATAAAATATCTCTCCGTTGACGAATACAGCGAGGTCGGAAGTACCTCCTCCTATATCCACCAGACAGACCCCTAATTCCTTCTCTGCGGGAAGTAAAACTGCTTCGCCCGTCGCAATCGGCTCAAGAACAACCTCCGCGACCTCTAAACCGGCGCGCGTAACACACTTCTCCACGTTTTGCAGAAAGGTCGTTGCGCCATGTACGATATGTGTCTGCACTTCGAGGCGTGTGCCGCTCATTCCGACAGGATGCCGGACACCATTTTGCCCATCGATAGAATAAGACCGGGGAATCGCATGAATTATCTGTCGATCGGGCGTCAGCACGACGACTCGCGACGCTTCCAGAACACGATCCACATCCTGATAGGTGACCTCACGATCGGGATGAGTGATGGCGATGCGTCCATTGCTGTTCATCGAAGCGATGTGCTCGCCTGTAACGCCAACATAGACGGAGTCGATTTCCCGCCCCGCCTGCCGGGACGCTTTCGACACCGCCTCTTCGATCGCCCGTGTCGTCGATTCGATATCGACAACGACACCTTTTTTCATGCCGGTCGAGGGAGCGAGCCCAATTCCGGTAACCAGGATCTCTCCCTGCTCGGTGATTTCGGCGATCAGAGCACATATTTTAGTGGTTCCGATATCCAGACCGGTAATAATGTCGTTTCGCGCCACAATGCCACCCATCCACGCCGAGCCTGCTCGCATTTACCGGCAGTTGCTGCAGAGTACGGTCGTTGCAATTTCGTACGCGCGGCTACAGGGCGGCGGTGACACATCCTACTACCTGCGCGTCTTGTCTCGGCAGCCTCGTGCGTACTATTTCCTATCAGACGCTGCGGCTCGTCTCTGACTGCGTGCCAATTTGTGGTGCAGCTACGGACAACGGAGACAGTGCGGCGGCTTCCTGCGCAAGACGACGGCGCTGCGCAACATTATTGATGAAGAAGCGGCGCATCAACGACAGATTGTTGAAGATTCGCATTCCAAGCACGATGACGGCGACCAGACCCAGATCGACGCCGAAACTCTTGCCAAACCATGCCAGTCCTGCGGCGAGAAGCGCATTCAGGACGAAGCCGCTGGCGAAAATATCTGTCTGAAAACGTCCTTCGAAACCAGCACGCAGTCCACCGAAAACGGTATCGAGGCCAGCCAGCGCGGCTACCGATAGATAGGGCGCATAGACAGCGGGGATATGCAAATCAAAATAGGAAAACATTCCGAAGCCGAGTGCCAGACCCATCAGGAGAGCGAGCACCGGCAGGACGGCGGCTTTCATTAATTTTTATCCTTGTCGGAACTACTGCCCTTACTTATGCTGTTTTCTTTATCAGATCCGCCGTTTTTGTCCGAACTGGCTGCTTTTTCGCTCTTTGTTTTGACGGGACGCGCAAAGCGAAGCTGTGTGCCGCCGACGAATGCCGGGAGCTTCAGCAGTTTGCTCTTCTCACATTTCGCCATCGCAGGATCCCACTGCCGCAATTTGTCCAGAACGCCGTTCGGCGTGTTCATACCGCCATACATCGCGTCGGCATCTCCGATCGCGCTGATGATATAGGGGGGAGCGGAGGGCACACTGTTGACATGAATGACCGGACCAACGCAACGCACTGACGAGGTGGCCACGATGCGCTGCCCATTCACTGCAATCGCTTCTGCGCCCGCCGCTTTCAGTTCGTTGATGACAAGCCCGACATCGGCGTCATGAATCAGGTTATTCTGAAACATCGGATCGTTCGGCTGAATATCGGTGCGCTTGCTATCGACAAGCGTAACCTGCACTCCAGGTCCGGTGACCTCCGTCAGCCCTGCAAAATCTCTGTTCTGCTGCAGTTCATTGTTCAGCGTACCGGTCGCGGAGTTACCTTTGGAGAGCTCGTCTGCCAATTCACGGTTTCGCGCCCGCAGAGTGGTGATTTCGCTCGCATCCTTCGAAGCTTTCTCGACGGCCACCTGTATGCCATCGCTAAAGACGAATCCGGCGCGGTTCACTCCTCTGCCGTCGCGCGAAATTTGGGTAGCGGTGTGCCATGCCGCCGCGAGGATCAGACCCAGCATAAAGCAGACTGCCGTGATCGGTCCGAGAAAAGAGCGATGCCCCATACCCGATGCAAAAATGCTCATCGTAGCGCTGCCGTCACTTTCGCTGCAAATACAAAATCAAGTAAATTATAATATGCATTTGGGAAACTGCCGAGTACTGGAAGTGCCCGACTGGAAAAAGTATTCGTCTTTCTGACGTCAGCCGTAACACGTCCGGATTAGCCATTCGTTCCGCTGCGAACATACTTTGCCCACGTTCGGTTGAGTGCCCATCAGGCGCCCAGACCTTCCCAGGAAATAGTTGCCTTCGTCTTCACGTTAGAAAGACGTCTGCACAAAGGAGACGGGTACTTTCAGTTCGCGGCATAGTAGTGGCTCGACTATGGTGACGTAATGCCTCGCGATTGTGCAACACGGATCGGAGTCGATACAGGCGGTCCCTGAATCTCACGGGTCGTGCAGACAGGTGCGGTGGGACAGGAAAGATCGAGCGATGCCATACGCCCTGCCAGACGAGGCTCGGCGGCGTAGATGCTTTGAATTTGCGCGAGACTTGCCGAAATGTCCTCGCAAACTCCTAATCGAACTACAATTCCATCCTTCATATTTAAGCATAAATTGCTGTTTTGGTCAACCTCTATTTTTGTGACAGTCGGGCAGGGGGCAATCAGTGGCGTCGCGAGTATCTTCAAGGCAGATTGGACGCCTCGATCAGTGATCTTTTCACCGTATGCAGGGACTGGCAAAAACGGGATTTTGATGCATGGCAGCAGCGCGACAGACTCGCGCGCCGATCGAATCGGAACGCCAGAAACATCGATTTCGCAGGCGTTTCCGTTTGTACTGCCAGTCTCCAGCACTGCCGCGGGCTGTCGTGCCGAAACGGATACCAGATAGCGGTTCGGCATGCTCCGAGCGAGTATGGTCGCTTCACGGCGCAGCCAGGGCTGGACGGAGAGACGGCGCTGTACGGTGCCGGTCGGGATCAAAAACCAGTTTGTTCGGGCAGGTAAGTGTGCAGCAGCAATCACCTGTGCCGCTTCGGTGGGCGGTAAAGTTTCTATGCCTGAAACAACAACTTGCCTCACTGCGAATACTGGCGAAGTAAGCAGCGCAACGCAGCCTTCCATTGCCAGCAGGCTGTACAGTCCGAGGAGCACGCGGCGGCGGCGCAAATGTAGAACGGCAGAAGACGGGTCAGCCGCCCTTTCCGCACGCGCCAGCAGACTGCGCATCACACGTTGACGCATTGATTTTCGCTTGCGGTATATTGTGCGGTGCGGCGGTGCATAGGTTCGCGTACTGCGCGAGGGCATACTCTTTCCTGTGTTCCCTTCCTGTACAGTGCTTGCTGTCTCACGGTTGATGATTGTAGATTCCCGTCTGAAGTGGGCGCCGATGGAGCAAGACAGTGCACACGCCATCGCGCCCCTTCTGAAAAGGCGCTGCAAACCGGGCAATTACAAATGCCCGAGCGCTTTATGACTTTGGGTTCTGCCAAGCGCGGAAGCGATAAGCATGTCGAGCATCGCAGGAAAATCGATGCCGGCATGAGCAGCAGCCTGCGGCAGAAGACTGGTAGGCGTCATTCCAGGTATCGTGTTCACTTCCATTACGTGCAATGTGTACCCGGACGTGACCGGCGAGTCAGCTTTTTCGTCAATCCGCCCATTTGTATCCTGCGCTGGCAGCGATACGAGCAGGTCGGTGCGTGACATCCCGCGGCAGCCAAGCAGTACATGACACTGGAGTGCGAGACGCTGTGCCTCCTCCAGAAGCGCTTGCGGCAGCCGGGCAGGAATGATATGCTCACTGCCTCCCGTTGCATATTTGCTCTGATAGTCGTAAAATGCCGACCTGGGCACGATCTCGATCACCGGCAGTGATTGCGGTTTGCCATCGGCATCCTCCAGAACACCAACCGTGATCTCCATACCGCGCACGTATGTTTCGATAAGCGCTTTACTGTCATGTTCCAGAGCGTTTCGTAGTGCAGGAATCAGATTCTCGCGATCCTCCACGAGCGTACATCCAACCGTCGAGCCCTCCGCATTCGGCTTGACGAATACTGGATAGCCACCAAGTTCGCGCCCCACACGTTCCGTTAATTGAGCGCGCAGATCGATGAAAGCAGCCTCTTGCTGGGTTTCATACCGCTCTGATGCGCTATTTTCCAGTTCACTGCGTTCGATTTCGATGCCGCGAATCGTCGGGATGCCTGCCGCCTGGAATAACCGCTTCGACATCGCTTTGTCCATCGCCAGCGCACTCGCCAGCACACCCGAGCCGGTAAAGGGCAGCCCCATCAGTTCGAGCATTCCCTGTACGGTACCGTCTTCTCCACCTTTGCCGTGCAGCGCGATTAGCACGACATCCGGTCGCAGCAGAGCAGAATTATCGCTTATACTTAATGACGCAACTGGATTGATTCCCTCCGGCACGACAGAATCTGAGGCTGCATTGTGCGATGGTGCACCGCTCTCCACAGGCGATGCCATTTGATTCTGTTGCATCTCGTAAGCGCCACTGTCAACCTCACCCAGCATTCGCTCTTCGGAAAGCAGGTGCGGCTGCATGGCGGCAGGAAGCCGCAGCATATCGTGCGTATCGATCGAGACCACGTCGTATTTTTGTGGGTCGAGCGAGGCGATAATCGTGCGTCCCGTCGAGAGCGAGACATCACGTTCACTCGAACTGCCGCCCATCAGTACCGCGACACGTAGACGACGACTTCCCGCTTCGGCACGCATCGAACCGCTGTTGAGTCCCTTAATTATGACAGGCGAAGTTGTTTGATCGGGATGTGTCACGCTACAATTGCCTCTACTCCCTGCATTTGCTGCTTTAGCAGCGCTAAGAAATCTAATGCCTGTTCGCGAATATCGCCCGCTCCCAGAAAGACCGCCAGATCACCAGGACGCGCCATCGCGGCGAGCATTTTGGGAATGTCGTGCCGGTCGGGCAGATAGAGAGCGGTCAGACCGGGGCGCAATTCAACGGCACGATTGACGATGTCGGCGGCGCGTACGTCGGGATTTCCCGCCTGTGTCTCACGTGCTGAATAGACGTCGGTCACGAGAAGCGCGTCTGCCGCCGAAAGCGTCTCAGCAAACTCAAGCATAAAGTCGCGCGTACGGCTGTAGAGATGTGGCTGAAAGATCGCGACGAGCCGACGTTCGGGATAGGCTCCGCGCAGCGCATCGAGCGTCGCGCGAATCTCCGTCGGGTGGTGGGCATAGTCGTCCATCACCAAAATGTTTTGCGCCTCACCCAGAATATCCTGACGCCGCTCCGCGCCGCCGAAAGCCGACAGCCCTCCCGAAATCTGTGCGCCATCGAGTCCGAGTTTTTCGCCGAGCGCGGCGGCAGCGAGCGCATTCAGAACGTTGTGTTTGCCCGGTACGCTCAGCGAGACTGTGCCCGATTCGTTTCTTCCCTCCCAGTCAAACTTAGTTCTCGAACCGAACTGGATTGCTAATGCCGTGACAGCTGCAGAAGGGTGTTCAAACACGTTTTCGCTTCCGCTTTCGATTCCATAACCGATAGTTTCAAACCCTACGCTCGAATATGGATTTCCTGACAGCATCTCAATGCTGTGAGTGTCGTCGGCGCACGTGAACAGCGAGCCGATTGGCGATATATTGCCCACGAACCGGCGAAAACTTTCCAGTACGCCATTGTAATCGCCATAATGGTCGAGATGGTCGGCTTCGACATTGGTGATTATCGCGATATCTGGTCTGAGGTGCAGAAACGAATCGTATGCCTCACAGGCTTCCGCGACAAAAGGTCCTTCATGGCTGCCTATACGTACGTTGCCGCCGAGCTGCCTAACCTCGCCGCCAACAAAAACCGTCGGGTCGAGCCCCGCTTCCTGCAGCATCACACCGATCATCGCGGTCGTGGTTGTCTTGCCATGCGTTCCTGCGACTGCGATCGTCGGTCCCGGATGCGCGTCCATCAGTTCGCCCAGAAATTCCGCCCGTGAGACGATACGAATGCCACGATCACGCGCTGCAAGCAGTTCCGGATTGTCACTACCAACGGCTGCCGAGGCGACGATCAGATCGACATCTACCGCCAGATTGTCCGCTGTATGGGTTGTATGAATAATCGCTCCACCCGACAGAAGGCGCGCGACTGCCTGAACAGACTTCGGGTCTGCGCCCGGATCCGCACCCGACACGCGAATGCCCCGCGCCTGCGCCAGCTGCGCTAGCGCGCTGACTCCGATGCCCGCAATACCAAGAAAATAGATGTGCTTTAGATCCATAAATTAGGTAATAGAACCAACCAAACTGAACTAAAAAACAGACGGAACGCTTCCTCTATAGTTTATCCGTTATCGTGCCAGGCATAGTACTGCCCCTGAGACCACATGCTAGCCATGTTCTGCTCGTTAATCAGCGGGTATTTGGCTTTGATAGCGGCTGTCTCCTGCTGCCCGGAGTTCTTCTCCGTATAAGAGTGTTCGATCTGCTCGAAGGCATAGTACATAATCTCGCGGCACAGACTGTCGAGTGTGTCTGCCTCAGCCTCGGTCAAGGCGGGATAGGCTCTTCGAATCCTCTCCTGTATCGGCTTATGAAAATTCTCGCCCCACTCCAGGGTCATCTCAAGGGCTGCATTGAAAATGTTCGCGTCCATAGGTTTTCTTTCGCGGTTTATTTTCCGGAGACCAGGGCAACGACCTCGCGGGCAACGGCGTCGGCGGCATCGGGGCGACCGGCGGCACGGCTTGCGTCCGACATTCGCTGCCGTCGGAACGAATCGCCTTTCAGACCCATAATTTCGTCACCAATCCGCTCTGCAGTGAGGCCGATTTCCGCAAGATGCACCGCGCCACCCAGCGATTCTAGAGCCTTTGCGTTCGCGGTCTGATGATCGGCGTAGGCGGATGGGAGCGGCACGATCAGCGCAGGCAGACCGTTGACAGTCAGTTCCGAAAGCGTAGACATCCCTCCGCGACACAAAATCAAATCGGCGGCGCGATATGCCAGCGGAACCTGCGTCTCGTCGAAAAATGCCGTCGGAAAATAGCCCCTGCCAGTTAGCAGACCGCGTCGTTCGGCATCGGCGCGCACAGCCTCGAAATTGCGAACGCCCGTCTGATGCAGAGTTTGTATGCCAGCGTTCCTGAGCGCAGGAATTGCGTCGAGTACGAGTTTATTAACTGCCTGTGCACCTTGACTGCCGCCGATTACGAGAAGTGTAAACTTCTCAAGGTCCAGCCCGTCGAAAGCGCATCGGGCTGTAGCGGGCGTGACTTGCGGCGGTGCAACGATACTGGAGCGCAGGGGCAATCCGGTCAGAACGATCTTATTTCCAGGATACTGTGCGGCAGCGGCGGCAAATGCGATACAGACACGCTCAGCCCGCCGCGCCAGAAGTCGATTCGTGCGTCCGGCGATCATGTCGGGAGCCACGACAACGGTCGGCAGTCCGAGGTGTGCTCCAGCCAATGTAGCCGCCGCCGCCACATAGCCGCCGGTCCCCACGACCGCCTCGGCTCGGAAAGCGCGTAAATAGGTTTTCGCCTCGCGGTAACCCTGATAGAGCGACAAAGCGACGCCGAATGTGGAGGGCGAAAGCAGCTTGCGCAACTTGCGTGCCGTCACTGCCTGGAACGGAACGCCGCTCTTCGGTACGAGCTCGCATTCCATCCCGGTCGAGCCGCCGATGTAGAGCAGTTCGATATCAGGCGCAATGCGCCGCAAGCCCTCCGCAACCGCCAGCGCAGGAAAGATATGCCCCCCGGAACCGCCGCCGGTCACCACTATCCGCATTCCCTACTCGCTTTCTATCTTGTGCTGCAAATATCCCATCAGGCGCGGCGCATCGCATCCGTGCGCTGGACGGGTGTCAGAACCGGCACAGCCGACTTCAGTTGACCTCGAGGCGGCGTGGGATGCTGCGAAATGTTGAGCAGTATGCCGACGCTCGCCATTAGCACGATCAGTGACGTGTGCCCGTTACTGATGAAAGCGAGTGGCACGCCTGTCGTCGGGATCGCACCGGTCGCAACCGCGATATTGACGAGAGTCTGCCAGCTAATGAGTGCCGCGATGCCGCCCGCGAGCAGAGAGCCAAAACGATCTTTCGTGTTCATCGCGATGCGAAATCCACGCCAGCTCACCAGCCCGAACAGCGTCAGCATGACACAGGAACCGGCGAATCCGGTCTCCTCAGCATAGGTGGCAAAGATGAAGTCGCTGTTCGCTTGCGGAAGATAATACTTCGCGCGACCGCGTCCGATGCCCATGCCGGTCCAACTGCCTGATCCGATCGCGAGCTGCGACTGAAACAGCTGATAGCCTGCGCCCTGCTGTGTCTGTGTGACGTTACTGTAGGACAGAAGACGGTTCTTGCGGTGGCCAAATCCGAAGCTGAACAAAAGCACGGCACACACTGAGACAGTAAGAATCATAACGAGATGACGCTTGCGAACGTGCGCCAGAAACAACTGTGTCAGTACACTCAGGAACAGCACGAATGCCGTGCCCAGGTCGGGCTCACGTTCGATCAACAGGCAGGTCAGCCCGATCACAAATAGCACGGGAAGCAGGCCGTTCAGGCGAAGTTCGCGTATCTTACATTGTTCATGCGAAAGACGCATCGCCACATAGACGATCAGCGCGACCTTCGCCAGTTCGGAGGGCTGAAATTGAAGCGACTGTGGACCTATCCAGCGAGCCGCGCCGAGAATATGCACTCCGACGTGCGGCACGAAAACCGCGACCAATAAAATCAGCACTGTGAGCATTCCGCACGCCGCCCATCGCCGCAAATTCCAGTAGCCGATGTGCATACAGGCTAGCATCGCGCCGAAGCCCATTATCGCCCCCGCCGCCTGTCCCCGAACGTAGAAGAATGCGTCCATATGCTGTCGCTCGCTCGCCATAGACTTTGGGTAGCTCGTATCGAACACCATCCAGAGTCCGATCACGACGAGCAGCAGTGTGCCGATAAAGAGCGGATAGTCGGTTTGCATTTTCAGGCGTACAGTGGTCTGTTGCATCAGCGTTTTCTCTTCGGTTCCTGCTTCATAACTGTATACACTCACCCCCATTCCCCTCTCCTGATATTTCGGGAAGAAGTGAGCAACTTTAGCCATTTCTAATGTATGCGAGAAGATCTAACATGAGCGAATAGTTAGCCTGCTTCATTTCCTACGAGACTGAAATCATTATGAGATGGTGAGCATTGACAGGGTGCGAACCGCATCCCGAAACGCTGCTCCTCGCGCCTCAAAATCGTGGAACATATCGAAACTCGCGCAAGCGGGACAGAGCAGTACTGCCTGTCCGACAGCGGCACGTTCGGTGGCTTTCGTGACGGCATCCGCCATGCTGCCAGCGCGGGAAATCCTGGTATACCCGCCTTCGCGCAGCGCCTTTTCGATCTTATCTGCCGCCGCACCAATCAGCACGACCGCACTTATTTTCGCTTCGAGATCAGGCTGCTTCAGTGCATCAGCCAGCGGAGCGAAGGCGAGTTCCTTATCGGCGCCGCCCATAATCGCGACCGTCGGGCGATCCATTGCGCGCAAAGAGCTGATCGCGGCGGCGACATTTGTGCACATACTGTTATTGATATAGCGTATGCCGCGCACGTCCTCGACCCACTCCATTCGGTGCGGTACGCCCGCAAAATCGCGTATCGCCTGCGCAATAGTAGCAGCTTCGACGCCCATAATCAGAGCCGCTGCCGCTGCGGCCAGTGCATTCTCGATGCTGTGCGAACCCGGCAGTGTGGCTGGCATTTCTGAGCCAGGCAGAATGGAAACCGCTGTAGCGGAAACGCACTCTCCGCGTCTCTTTCCTCGTTCTGCCTTTGCTATCACTCCCTGCCCGACTTCATTACTCAATCGCACAGTCAGCAAACCGTTTTGAAGCCAGGCCGCTGCACCGGCGTCGGGTGGACTCGTCTGAAGCGTGAACCAGACACGACGTGCGGGTGGCAGCAGCTCACCGATCGCGCGAGCTGCTGCATTGTCATAATTCACGATCGCAAAATCGCCGCCGTTCTGTGCCGCGAAAATTCGTGCTTTCGCCGCCGCATACTCTTCGAAGGTCGCGTGTCGATTGAGGTGGTCGGGCGTGATGTTCGTCAGAATGGCGACCTTTGGTGCGAACTTCTCAACCCACTCTAACTGAAAACTGCTGATCTCCGCGACGATCGCAGTTCGGTGCCTGCGTCGTGGAATAGTTTTACAGGCGGCATCGACGAGCGTGCGTTTGATCTCGTCCGCGCTGATATTTCCGGCGGCGATCGCCTCAAATCCCGCCGCTTTGAGGATCGCTGTCGTGAGCAGAGTCGTGGTTGTCTTGCCGTTCGTGCCAGTGATTGCAATGATGGGCGCCTGCGCAAGACGACCAGCGAGTTCGATCTCGCTCCAGACGGGAATGCTGCGCCGAACCGCAGCCTGCAAAACTTCCGCTGTCCGTGGCACCCCCGGCGAAGTTATAACGAATTCCGTGCCAATCGGCAGTGCCTCGTCCGCGCCAACTCCGAGCATATACGGTACGCCTGACGCCTCTATCTCAGCGATGCGCTCCGCACCGAGAAACTCAGCCGTCTGTGCATCCGAAAGCAGTACGTTAGCACCCAATCCCTGCAGTACTCTTGCAGCGTCCAGACCGCTCCGCGCCGCGCCGATCACGCTGACTTTTTTGCCTGCAAATTGCGCTTCGCCAGGTTTCGTGTCGCTAAGATTGTTGTCGATCGCAACCATCACAACCGACCCCACAAAAGCGCGAGCGCGGCGCAGAGCGCGCCCGCGATCCAGAACCGCGCCACGACCTGTGTCTCCGGCATTCCACACTCCTCGAAGTGGTGATGCAGCGGCGTACGGCGAAAAACGCGGTTCGCCCGCGCATACTCGATCCCCTTTTTGCGCTTGCGGTACTTGAACATGCTCACCTGAATCATTACCGAAATCAGCTCCGCCCAGCAGATCAGTGAGGCGATGATGAGGCCGATCTCCTGTTTGCCGAGCAGTCCGATTCCCGCCAGTCCGGCTCCGAGCGCAAGGGATGCCGTATCGCCCATGAAAACCTTCGCAGGGTGCGCATTCCACCACAAAAAACCTGCGAGCGCACCGGCGAGCGCAGCGCCGAAGAGACCCAGCGTCGGATACAGCACATAAACCAGTGCGGCGAGCGCAAGGCTGATCAGAATCGTCAGCCCGCTCGAAAGTCCATCCAGCCCGTCTGTAATGTTCGTCGCGTTCGAGAAACCGACGATCAGCAGAACAGCCAATGGGTAGTACCAGAAGCCGAGGTCGATCGCGTACGGCGCACTGAGGGCGGTGGGCGCGAGGTCGAGAAATGTCGTCAGTCCCGTCTGCGCGTGTGCCGCAAGCCATACGACAAAGAGCAGTGCGGCGATGCACTGTGCGGCGAGTTTTTCACGGGCTCGCAGTCCGAGGTTCCTGCCGCGCTTCAAGCTCAGGTAGTCGTCGACAAAACCGATCGCGCCGAAAGCGAGCGTGAGCAGCAACAGGGCAAGCAGCGCAGAAACCGAACCGCCGAAGCTGCTACCTGCGTTCGCTCGCACGGAAGGTATAAAGGAAGCGGCACCGATCACGATCGTCAGAGAGGCAAGTATCAGGACGCCGCCCATCGTCGGCGTACCCTGCTTTTTGGTGTGTGCGGACGGCGCGTCCGCACTGACATTCTGCTTCGCGCCGAGGTTTCGCAGGCGATCGATTACGAGTCGTCCGGGCAGCGCTGTAAGCAAAAACGCTGCAATAAAACCGAAGACGAGGCTGCTCATTCGTGGCTGCTTTCGTTTGGAGAGGAGCGTCTTGAAATCAGCGCAGCAACAACCTGCTCCATCCGCATCGCCCGCGATCCTTTTACCAGCACTGTATCGCCTGGTTCGACGAGGGTTGCTATTTGTGCCGCCGCCTGCGCCGCATTATCGAAATGGAGCATTTTGGGAGCGGTGAGTTTGAAGCGCAGCGCATGCCGGCCCGCGCCCGCGGCGATCTCGGTTGCCAGCTCGCCGACTGTCACCAGTACACTCACGGCGGTCAGCGCGACCGTGCAGCCGACAGCGTCATGCAGCCCTCGCGAAAATCGCCCGAGTTCTTTCATGTCGCCCAACACCGCGATCGTGCGCCCTCTGCCACCTCTATTATTGCTCTGCGTTTTATTTAGTTCCGCCATGCGTCCTGGGAGGGATGCGTCCTCTGACGCGCTATTTTTCGGTGCGACTATGCCCGAATTTCTATTTCCTATCGCGACTTCCGATAGCGTCGTAAGCGCAACAGCCATACTTTCCGGACCGGCATTATAGCAGTCGTCCAGCACGGTTAGCCCGGCTTCAGAATGGCGGACGGTCATGCGATCGTCGGCTCCGCGCCATGCTTCCAGCGCCGCTGTCGCCTGCGGGATCGGAACCGCGAGCGCGTGCGCGACCGCCAGAGCCGCGAGCGCGTTGAGGTGGTTATGTGCACCGACAGTATGCAGTCGTAAAGGATATACCGCGCCGCCGACCTGTACGCTCAGCAGCGTCCCATCCGTATCGTCCACGCTATCCATGGGACTATCGGTGGGACTATCGATAGAAGTTGCAGCAAGAGGAATTACCCCCTCATCGAGCAGTGCGACATCGGCTTTGGGGTCGGGCACTCTGGACCAGCGCATGATGCGGCAGCCGGACGGCACGCTCTTCTGCACGACCGACCAGTTGTAAGCGATTTTGTCGGCGATCGCGACCCCATTTTTAGGCAGTCGCGCAAACAGTTCCGACTTGGCACGGGCAATGTTCTGCTGCGACCCGAGCAGTTCGATGTGCGCGTAACCGATATTCGTGATCACCCCGACGGTCGGCTGAGCGATCTCGGCGAGACGCTCGATCTGGTGCAGACCGCGCATTCCCATCTCGAATACCGCCGCCTGAGAGCTGTCGTCCAGATGGAAAACTGCGAGCGGAAGCCCGATCTCGTTATTATAATTCTTCTCGCTGGCAACTGTTTTGTACTTCGTTCGGAGCACTGCGGCGGTCATCTCTTTCGTGGAGGTTTTGCCGACACTGCCGGTGATTCCGACGACAGGAATATCGAACAATCTACGGTAGTGCATCGCCAGATCGCCCAACGCATAGAGGGTATCCGGCACAACCAACTGCGTGCCGCTGACGCCTTCGACCGGCTGAGAAACGACTGCCGCTGCAGCGCCGCTTTCAAATGCCTGCGCGACGAACTGATGTCCGTCCACGTTTTCGCCCTGCAGCGCGAAAAAGAGCGCGCCCGGCGCAATCTGGCGCGTGTCGGTGCAGACGCTCGATACATCACCGGCATCCATACCGATCACCAGCGCATTCAATCTATTCGCGACCCAGGACAGCGACTGCGGCTGCATCGTGGAAACCTGCCCTCTCTATCCAATTGCAAACGCTACTATCTATGCTTATACTCTACTGTCCAACCTCAAATTCTGTCCGATCGCGAGCCTATTTCCCGACTTCCGATGCTCGCGCTTCGATGAGCTCTTTTGCAATTTCACGGTCGTCGAAATGATGTTTGACATCGCCGACGATCTGATAATCCTCATGCCCTTTGCCAGCGATCAGCACCAGATCGCCGGGACGCGCGAGCCCGATTGCCAGCGCGATTGCCGCGCGACGATCCGGTTCGATATAGATTTCAGCGCGGAGTGTCGCGTCCGCGTCTTTGTCCATACCAGTCAGAATTTCGTCGATGATCGCCTGTGGCTGCTCATGGCGTGGGTTGTCGGAGGTTACGATCGCGATGTCCGACTGACGCGCTACACTGCTGCCCATGATCGGTCGCTTGCGACGGTCACGATCGCCGCCGCAGCCGAAAACGCATACGATTCGGGTTGGATTCAGTTCGTGTGCAGAGCGCAGCAGGTTGTCTAGGCCGTCGGGGCTGTGCGCATAATCGACGATCACGCTGAAGCCGCAGTCGCCCGTCGGAACCGCTTCGAACCGGCCGGGAACGGAGGGCATCTGCGCCAGTCCCTGCGCGATTATTTCTCGATCGACCCCGAGTCGCAGCGCCGCGCCGATCGCTCCCAGCGCATTGCCGACCTGAAACGCGCCTCCGATAGGCAGTCTAATCTGCTGCTGCCATCTGGAAACCCCGCTGTCGTGTTCGAGCAGAAACGTCGCGCTTTCAGGCGCGAGCACGACGTTTTCGGCACGCAGCGTCGCCGGGTTTTCGGTTGTCGTGAACGTGAGAATGTCGCCACGTGCCAGCGTGACCAGCTCTTGCCCTTCCCACTGACCAACATTCACGACCGAAGTGAACATCGATTTGTCCGGGCGTGGAAAGCGTATCGGGTAGTCAGCGAACAGCCGCGCTTTCGCCGCGAAATACTGATCCATTGTCTGATGATAATCCAGGTGGTCCTGAGTCAGGTTGGTGAACACGCCGACATTGAAGGCGATTCCGTCTGTGCGGCACTGTGCAAGCGCGTGCGAGGAGACCTCCATGACGACGGCATTTGCGCCACGGTCACGCATCTCGGCAAGAATTGACTGAAGCTGATCGGCTTCGGGCGTCGTGTGTTCACTTTCGATCGGCGCGCCATCGAGTTCTGAACCGAGCGTACCGATCACGCCGACTTTTTTGCCATCGGCTCGCAGAATCGCCGCGATCATGCGCGTAGTCGTCGTTTTGCCGTTCGTTCCAGTCACCCCGACCATTCGCATACTGTGCGACGGATCGCCATAGAAAGCGCAGGCTAGCAGAGGGAGCGCGGCACGCGTATCGGCAACCGTCACGATAGTGGCGTCTGGCGGCAGAACTACTCCCGCTTTTTCGAGTCCATGTTTCATTACGACGATCGCCGTCGCGCCTTCTGTAAGTGCGTCGGCAGCGTACTTATGCCCGTCGAAATTCGTGCCCTGCAGACAGACGAACAGATCACCAGTCTGTACCGAGCGTGAGTCGTGGGTCAGACCCATAATTGTATGTTCGCCAGCGCCTGTGAGTACGGCACCGGGAAGACGAGCGACTAATTGCGAAAGAGTGACGACGGTCGGCAACAGCTTTTCCTAAATAATGTATGAGATGAATACCTGAGAAAGATACTGTTAGTATATCCGATTCCAGGGGAATACGCCTGCTCCAATTCCCACAGACTTGGAAAGATCGATCTGGAAATGCAAAGCCCACCTGCGTGGGCTGCCTACTCTACGCTACTTAACCTCGCGCCAGGATGAGAGGCGATGAAGGTATGCTATGCCTTTGGTCTAGAAAGGCGCATACGCCTCCAACTGAACCAGGATAGATGGACTAAAAGATAGATTAAAATGAAAAAAAAGGAACCGCGCCCCGCGAATGCGGATAAGCCCGCCGTGCGGCGCGGTTCCTTGAAAACCACACGCTGAACCGGAGCAGGCGCGTGTGGGAAAGCATAAAATGGGAGGCTGCGTCATCAGCCCACTCGGGTGGGCTTTGCGTTTCCAGATCGGGGCTTCGGTCCCGTATCAATTCAATGCGCCCGCGCCTGTTTTTTAAGATTGCTCTGCGCGGCCGCATACTGCGTTGACTGCGGATCGTCCTGCGGCACCTTCCAGTAGTCCATCAGACGATGGGCGAGCGTCTGGAAAGTCGGTGCGGCGACATCGCTGCCGAAATGTCCCTTCGTCACATCTGGCGTATCGACCGAAACGAGCAGCACTACTCGCGGTACAGCTTCTTCGCTGGCTGGAAGAAACCCGACGAAAGAGCCGACATACTCATTCGTCTTGTATTTATAAGCGGTCCCCGTTTTGCCCGCGATCTGATAACCTTGAAGAGCCGTGTTCTTCGCCGTACCGTTCGCGACAACAGCCCTCAGCATCGACCTCACCTGCGCGCTCGTACGCTCTGAAACGACACGGCGCGACTGTTGCGGTTCCCACTTCTCTATGGCATGTCCCGCGCTGTCACATACCTCGGTGAGCAGGCGAGGCTTCATCAGAATTCCATCGTTGGCGATCGCGGCATAGGCGAGCGCGACATGCAGCGGAGTCATCGAAATCGAGTGCCCGAAGGCGACCCGCATCGTCTTGCTGTCGTTATATATTTTTTCGTTTTTGTCGAAGGAGTAATAGCCTTTATGCTTGCCTGGCAGCCATAGGTCCAGCGGATCGAAGAGCCCGAAACGACGATCTGCATCTTCGAGTCGTTTGCCGCCGAGCAGACGTCCGATCTCTGCTGCACCGATGTTGCAGGAGTTGCGCAGTATATCTTCCGGCGTCTCAGCTTTGTGAACCTCGTTATGGGCACAGTGAATCAGCCGCTTGCCCGCTTTGATTGACCCGCTGCAATAAAAAACGCTGTTTGGAGATATCGTGTCGTCGTCGAGCGCAGCAGCGATCGTCATCGTCTTCAGTGTCGATCCTGGTTCGTAGATCGCTGTCGCACAGCGTTCGGTCAGCAGATTATCGAGCGCATCCTTCGATAGTCCCCGCCTTGTATTGGTGTCACTCGGATCCAGCGTCGGCAGACTGACCATGCCGAGAATGTCACCGGTCGAAGGATCGAGCGCAATCAGCGAGACGCCTTTCGGGTGGAGATTTTCGATGACCTTCGCGCCCTCTTCGGCAAGCATCGCCTGAATATTCGGGTCGATCGTTGTATGAACTTCATACCCATCGCGCGCTGGCGTGAGGTGCTCGAGGGTATCAGGGATCGCGCGTCCGATGTTGTCCCGCTCGATACGATCTTTGCCATCGACGCCCGTCAGCCATCGATTGCAGCCCTGTTCTAGTCCGGTCAATGCAATCTTCTCATCCGTCGAGACAAGCCCGACGATCTGCACTGCCGCCGCGCCGCCCGAGTAGACGCGTCTTGGCTTATCGACGACGGTGAATCCCAGCACCCCGTACTGCCTCTGCTGGAGGGCTCGTGCCGTATCGATATCCACCGTCTTCTGGCGCAGCGGTGCATAGTGACATGGCTTTTTCGGGTTGTACTCGCCCAGTTTCTGGTGTACGAACTGACGTAGTTCCATCTCATCGATATGCAGAATCGCGGCGATTTGAGGCAGCTTGTTGTCGAGTTCAATGAGTCGTTTTGTACGCCGTATCGGATCGGGTATGCCGAGCAGCGTGTGTGGGTCGAAGACGACAGTTCCAGAATATAGGCTGATCGCCAGAGGATTTCCTGATCGATCGAGGATTACGCCGCGCTCTCCGATCAAGGTAATGTCTCGCGTGCGCCCGCGAGCGGCGTAGGCGCGAAGCGTCCTGCCTTTGCTGCCCTGCAAAAAGAAAAGGCGTCCGAGCAGGAAGCAGTAGACGCAGCCAATGAGCACCATCGCACCCAGGGCACGGCGCCGATGGCAGCGTTCTGTTTCATTGTTCGGTACGACCATTGGCTGCGCTCCTGCAAAGGGACGATGAAACGAAGGTGAATCTTATCCATTCTCCTCGCCCCGATCCCCGCCTCCCGAAGTTTCGCGAAGTGGGACAGGAAAGAGATCGAATTCTTTATTTGTGAAACGAAGGGTCGGCAATCGAGGAATCGATACTGATAATTTCACAAACACGCTCAGGGAGACAGCGGGTAGCTTCAGTGCGCCCCGAGCGTCAAGGTGTGCGCACCGTCTGCCGGTATCATCCCTATCGCACGCGCTTTGCGGTCGATTTCCAGGCTGCTGCATGCGGTCGATTTGGTATGCAGCAAGGCTGCAGATTTCTTCTTTTCCTGCATCAGCATTCCGGCGACTCGATCGTGCCGATAGGCTTCGTTGGCGATCTGAGCATAGCTCGAGAGGTAGAGAATACCGAGCAGAAACAGTCCTGTGCAGCACGCCGCCAGCCAGAGAAGTACCGATATCCCTACGGTCGTTACCTGTATTTGTGTCGGCGCGTTAGGCAGGGGCCGGACTGCCGGAGCGATGGCGATCGAACTGCGGCGCGGCTGTACTGTTGCCATGACTGTTACCCTGTTCCTTCCTCAGCGTCTGCTGGAAATCAATCGTGCGAATCGGTTTATAAATGCTCGTCTAAAGATGCTCGGCGACACGCATTTTCGCACTGCGCGCGCGCGGGTTGGATGCGATCTCTCGGTCGGTCGGGACGATCGGTTTGCGTGTCAGCAGCCGCAGCACCGGCTCTTTATCCGGCTTGAGAAAGGCGGCGGGCGAAGAGGCAGGCGCGGAAGGCATGGTGCCCGACAACTCGGCGAAGGCGCGTTTTACGATCCGATCTTCCAGCGAATGATAGCTCATCACGGCGATCCGTCCGCCGGATTTGAGCCGCGCGACTGCCGCCTGTAGACCCGCGTCGAGCTGACCAAGTTCATCGTTTACCGCAATGCGAACGCTCTGGAAGGTGCGGGTAGCGACATGAATATCGCGACTCCATGCGGCGCGCGGAATGCTGGTTTCGACTAAATTCGCCAGCTGCGCGGTCGTCTCCATTTTTTCACCGCGCGCGCGCTGAGCAATCAGGTTGTGAGCGATCCGCTTAGCCCAGCGCTCCTCGCCATACTCGAACAAAATACGTGTGAACTCCGGCTCAGAAATGCGCGCCAGTAGCTCATCCGCCGTCTCGCCCTGTGTGGTATCCATACGCATATCGAGTCGCTCATCGCGTCTGAAACTGAACCCTCGCTCCGTATCGAGCTGATGACTCGATACACCGAGATCGAATAGCACACCATCAAGACGGATATTCTGTGTTCTTGCCTCCGCAGCGAGCGCGGCTTCGAGCTTGCCAAATGGCGTGTGTAACAGTATAATAGTCAGGTCGGTAGAGTTCGGGGCTAGCTGCAGCGCAGCCGCCTGGAGCGCATCCGTATCCCGATCCAAACCGATCAGCGTACCACCAGGACGAATTGTCGAGGCCAGCGCCGCGCTGTGTCCACCGCCGCCGAGCGTCGCATCCAGCATCACTGCGCCCGCAACCGGTGCAAGGTTCGAGAGCATCTCCTGCAGTAGCACCGGCTCGTGATAGTCGCGGCTTTCAGGCGAAGTCATCGGCGCGCTTTCGTTTTATGCAGATCTTTAGCCCATTCTTCTTCAGACGGCTGCCTCGGCAGGAATTTGTACTTCTGGGCCGGCAACTCCAAGGGCGCGATTGGAAGAGGCGGTGGCTGCGTTTTCGGCGGTGAAACCTGCGCTGTAGGCATCCCAGCCCGGTCGGCTCCAGATTTCGATGCGATTGCCATTGCCGACGATTACGGCGCTTTCGCTCTCTCGCAGACCCGCCCAGTCGCGCAGGTGACGCGGGATCGAAAGGCGAAACTGAGAGTCGTAGCTGACGAATTCGCAGCTTCCGTACATGCGCTGCAGGAAAACCAAATTTGGATTCAAGTCGTCGTGGATGTCCTGGCTGACCAGCTGCTCTTCCATTATTTCCCAGACCGACATCGGGAAAGCACGGATATGACGACCTGGCCCAAGAGTGAGAACAAATTCCTCACCGAGCTTTTCTCTGAACTTTTGTGGTACGATAACACGACCCTTATCATCGAGGCTGTGTTCGAATCGTCCCCACATGCGGAGGGGTGCAGTCGTCGCCATATTGTCTCGAATTCGAGTGTCGTTCGATGGCTGGAAGCATTTTGCGGAACATACTCTCCGTCAAGTCTCCCACCTCACTCCACATAGTCTCCAGTAAGTTACCCCACTGACGCCATTGTACAGTGCGGGACGTCCGCTGTCAAGTGGTAAATAGTCCGTTCACCCCTGTTTTTTTGACATTTTTTTAAAGTCGGCAACAAGTATCACTTAGTAGCGTCACTTTGCTATACGTATGTCTGCTTCTTATATAAAAATTGGAGTCGGGATACTATTGGATGGTGGAGTCGGAGGGTAAGTGCAGGGCGATGCGGGGGACGATCCGAGCGTTGGAGGCGACAGTTGGCTGATCCATTCCGGTTCATTTTTAATGGCAATGCGATGCGCGGGCGGCAGAGTTTGTCCTCACCGAATATGGCGCAGATCATCCCGAACGATGCCTATCAGCGCGCCGAATATCTGATTTCCAAACATGAACTCGCACTCTGGTTCGAGCCGAAGTGGCATACCGCACGCCTTCTTGCGCGGCGCTTTCCGCACACCATGATCTGCTCGATTCCTGAAGAGTCCGATACCCCCAATCTGTACCGTGTTCCTGGCTGGCGTCGCAGTCGTCGCGCCCCCGGAATCCTCTGATCCGCGCCTTCAAACATAGCAACGTCTGAGGATGTATGTCCACATATTGAACCCGAAACGAAGCGATTTTCATGGGGAGTTGAATGGCGCGTTTAGCATCCAGCACATTGAGTACGAAAGAATTCTGGATACTGGAATGGATTCGTAACGGGATCGGAAGCGACGCAGGATTACGCAGGATTGTCGTGAAACAATACCCTACATGAATACAGCCGAACTCTCCAGAACTTGGCGCGAACTCAGCCTCGCCTACGTGGCTGGCGTCAACGAATTTGTGGCTCTCGACATCGCGACGCAGGGCAAGAGCGGCTTGGAGCCGCCTGCCGAAACTCGTGCTGACATCGCGCCTGCTGTTCTCGACGCGGTTCGGCAAGCGAACCGCGCTGGAAAACTGGACGGACTGCGCGCACTGTTTCCGCCTGCCATCGAACCTTATTTCAAGGCTTTGGAGAACGCTCCCGCAATCGAACCGCTCCTGCTGCCCGACGGCACAATAGTTGCCCGCGTCGGCAAGCACTATCAGGAAAATCGGCTCGGCTATGTCCTTATCAGCGGGACGAGTTATCAGAGTATCGAAGGTATGCTCGCCATCGGTCGCTGCCCTCGCCGTCGCTATTATGCCGTCGCGGACGAAACCGGAGTCAATATCACGGATGGCTGGCGAGGCCCTGTCACGAAGCGGCTCGCTTTCCCGACCGGATTGGAAGGTATGCCCGATGGCTACAAAGTGACTCCTTCCTTCGAGGCACATTTCATCTCGACGCTCACGCCTTTTCCGGACGGTGAGCGTGTCCTGCTCGCCTCAAACGATGGCGTCTGGGCGCTGACCGAGAACGGAGCCGTTCGGCTGCTGCCCACGGAAGAGTCGCTGTCTGAATACTTCCAGGAGTCACTGGAGGACGCCCCCGATTACGCACTGTCAGTCGGGCTATCGATGGAACATGGGGCTGTTTCGGCAAATGGAAGATGGATTGCGGCGGGCTGTCAGGACGGGAAACATCTGCTGTTCTCCGCGAGCACGTATGAGCCTGTTGCGCACATCGGACCTCATGGCGAGTATCCGCACTTTGCGGTTTTCAGCGCGGACGATGGACATGTCGCCTTCAACGCCTGCCATTTCTACAACGGTGCAACGATGGATGTGGCGCTCGCTGACGCGCCCGGCATGGACACCGAGTTTTATGCGGACGATCCCCGCATACGTGTGATCGACGACGACGCGCGGGTGTACGCTGGCGTGGGAAGGGGAGATGCGTTTCTGCTTGGCGACGCCTATGGGTATGTGCGGGGCTGCGGGATCGAAGATGGGCTGCGATGGCGGCATTTTATCGGCGGAACAGTCGCTGGAATGGACATATCAGCGGATGGCAAGCGGCTGGTCGTCGGTACGTTCGCTGGCGTCCTCGCAGACATCACGCTCGACGCCGCGGAGATGCCCGACCCGTTTGTTGTCGGCTACGGCGCGAGCTACCGCGAGACCCGCCGCTACCTGTTCTGGGGCGAACCCGACGAAATGCTCGTCTGGTAATAATCGCGGTAGTGGAGGAAAAGGTGATGTCTCGGTGGTGGAAAGAAAAGGCAATCGGCTCTCACGGGATCGGAAGCGATGACAAAAGGATACCGATGCCCTACCGTTACTATGTTTACGTCTGTGGATTCACCTTCCAGTTCACTTCTCTGGAACAGATACCACGCGTCATAGACCATTACGAGACCAAGATTCTGCCCGGCAGTCGTCTCCATAGCTGTATACCAGGCCTGAAGTATGGTGACCACGAGGAGTGCCAGCGCTGGCATCAGCGTCTTCCACTGCGCTTACGAGAAGGTACGCGGCGACAAAAAGTGATTATAGCGCTCAGAGCAGCCGCAGTCGACTTCATGAAGCACTGATCAGCAAAGTCGGAGCCCTGAATGATAGTGCCATTCGACCGTTGTGAGAAGGACAGCGCCGTGAAACAGTCCGAGTTCGAAGCGAGATTCGATGTCTATTGGCGTGAACATTATGCAGCCTATGACAGCAAGGGCAAGGATCATCAGACGCTGCTCAAGGAATGGCGGGAACGCGCACACGACGACGGACGCCAGACCCACTTGAAGTTGACGCTCATTCAATATGCAGCCGATTCTCATGTAACGGGCACTTCCCGCAGGAAGAAGAATTTGTCGCAGCATATATTCGATGAACTCGGTATCGATCCTCTAGAAATAGAATTCGACCAGTTCACCCGCGATCTTCTTGGATTTTGAGTAACCTTCTCCTGCCGGAGTAGAGCCATATTCATTGCTTCCCTATAACGTGGGGACAACGAAGCGAGATCTTCTGTCATTATACCGGCTACACAAAATTATAGCCCGGAGACGCGAACGTCTCCGGGCTTCAGCAGGCGAACAGGACGGGTCCCGTTCATCACTCGTTCACCGCAAACATAGATTTCCCGACACAAGGACGGGCGACCCATGCTGCAACGGTTAAAACAGGCTAGACCGCCTGCTCACCTCGTTGACTAAAATCCATGCTAGTCACCACCTCCTTCTTTGTCTGATTCTATTATCGCCAATAGGAAGCGGTTTGTCAAGGGAGCGGGCATAAGTTTTTTTCGCGATTTTTCGTGCCCAGGTAATATGTGTTTTCGAAAGGAGAATTTATCGATGCAGATACGTGAAATCACACCGGAAGAGTTGAAGGATGCCTACTATCTCGGACGACAGGCCTTCGCACATGGCAGCCGCGACGCGAACTGGAAGCCCGAGCCGGACAAAGACAAAATTGGCCGTTATGGTGTCTACGACGAAAATGGCCTGCAGCAAAAAGTCATCGTGCTCGACTATCGGACGCACCTCGGACCCGATGTCGTCGTGCCGATGGGAGGCGTCGCTGGCGTCGCTTGCCTGCCAGCAAGCCGCGGCAAAGGCTACACCGCCGCCTGCCTGGACTATTCTCTCGAACGGATGCGTGACGCGGGTCAGGTGATCTCCGTGCTCTATCCGTTCAGTTGGGCATTCTACCGAAAGCACGGGTATGAATGGGTCGGTGAGCAGCGCGAATACAAAGTGCTCAGTCGTGTCCTGAAATCGACGCCGGAGACCGAATTCGTGCGTGCCACAAAACCCTCCGATCGCAGCACAGTTCTTGCCGTTTATACACAGTTCGCAGGGCGTTACCGCGGCATGACGCAGCGCACCGAGCACGCATGGAACGAAATCCTCAATGATACCGATTCGGAGTTTACCTACACCTATCTCTACGAGCGAGACGGCAAAGCGGAAGGCTACCTGACCCTGCGCGGCGGCAAGGGCGATCAAACCCACATCCGCGAGTTTATCTGCCTGACGCACCGCGCGCAGAAAGGTCTGCTCGGGCTGCTGAAACGGCATGATATGCAAACGGAAAAATTCATCTGGAACACACCAAACGACGACTCGTTCTGGCTTCAGCAGTACAACTGGGATATCGAGACGAACCTTCGACCGACCGCGATGGGACGCGTCGTGGATGTCGCCGCCGCGCTGAAGGCATGGAAGCCTGGTAAGAATGCACAGGGTGCAGTACGGTTCGCGATCGATGATGAGCACTGTCCGTGGAACACGGGAACGTGGCAGGCGGAGTTCGCCGATGGGGTTGTTTCGGTAATCGCGACTGGCGCAGAGCCGGAGGTATCGCTCGACATCCAGGCGTTCACGCAAGCCTATTTCGGCACGCCGACACCGGAAGCGCTTCGCCGCGCCGACCGCCTGACCGTCCATAGCGAGACGGGTTTTAACGCGCTGTCCTCACTGCTCGCGGGACCGCCGATGTGGCTGAACGACCACTTCTAACACTTCGCTGAAATGGCGAATATATGCAATCGGCAGCCAGTACGACAACTCTAATTTGCCTGGCTGCTATTCTTTTGCATCGCTTCGGTCTGGAAATGGTTTACTTCCCACGGGAAGAGGGCGCGGACGGGCAATGATGGCACTGCCTGCCGCGCCCCAGCAAATGCGAGGGACTTCTGCTATTACAGACCCTTGCATCGTAACGCCGAGCATTTTCAGAATGGTGCGAGTCGCCATTTTGAGCAGTTGGGTCTCCGACCTCGGACGGTCGGTATCTTTGCGATCATCGTTCCTCTGCTGATTGAGAAGATCGATTCCTGCAAACATTTGTTGAATTCCGCCCTGATAATCTGTTTTCCTGACTGGTTCTTGAAAAATGCTAAGGAAGTACACCAAAACGGCGGCGATGACGGCGGCGAGTTACTTCGGCGAAAGCCCGCTTTTTCTACTCGACTATGCGCTGCGGTTGCTGAGAGTTATTGTGCTGCTCTCGATCTGGCGGGTGCTGTTCGCCGGCAAGGGATCAGTAGCGGGCATCAGCCTCGGCGCCGTGCTGACTTATTCGCTGATCTCCGAGACATTCGCCGAACAACTCTACTGTCAGACCGATCTGATTTCGTCGTTCTGGAACGGCAGCATTACAACTCGTTATCTGCGTCCAATGAGTGTCTTTTCCCAGTTTTCGGTTGAGATGTACGGCAAATGGAGCGTGAACTTCGCCGTCTTCTCACTGCCACTGCTGGTTTGTGCTCCACTGTTCGGCGTCGATCCCCTGCCCCATAGCCCGCTCAACGGACTGCTGTTTCTCGTCAGTCTGGCGCTGGCGGTGTGGGTCGGGCTGGCGATCGAGTTTATTTTCTGCGCGCTTGCAGTCGTCTGGGAGATGCCTGCCTATGCGGTAGAGCGCGTGCGGGGCGCGGTGTCCGTGCTGCTTTCCGGCGCTTTCATTCCACTTGCGCTGATGCCGTGGGGTATCGGGCGTGTGTTCGGCTGGCTGCCTTTCGCCGCAACCGCTTCGACCCCGCTCCGTATCTATACGGGCACTGGCGCGCCGCTTCCATTGATGCTGGCACAATTGGGTTGGGCAATACCGCTCTGGCTGCTGGCAAAGCGGTTGTGGCGGATCAATCAGGAAAAGATGGTCTCTTATGGCGGCTGAAACTGTTCGAACTGAAACGCCAAAACATACCTCCGGTATCGGGTATCTGCCACGTCTGCTGCGCCTGTTGTGGCTCTACGGTCGGCTGGATCTGCTCTGGGTGACGCGGGACATGCGGACGTTTCTGAGCTGGACGCTTTCCGAAATTGTGATTAGCCTCGCCTCTGTCACGGGAATGTGGCTGCTCTCGGAGCGCTTCCTGGGAATCGGCGTGTGGACGCGTCCGCAGGTACTGTTTCTGCTCGGCTATGCCGCGACGGTCAGCGGGCTGACGGAACTGCTATTCGGCTACAATGTGGCGATGATCAGCCGCCGCATCGGTCGCGGACAGCTCGATCACACCCTGATTCAGCCGCAGCCGCTCTGGCTCTCACTGCTCACGGAGGGATTTGTGCCGATCTCCGGCAGTCTAGTCGTACTACCCGGCGTTGGACTGATGCTGTGGGGTCTGCATCGGCTTCCAATTCACATTACGTTGATCTGGATTCTGTGGCTGATGTTGAGTCTCGCGGCTTCGGTCGGTGTGGCGCTCGCCTATCAGTTCGTGTGGGGCAGTATCGCTTTCTGGGCTCCGCGATCGGCTGAGGAGATCAACACTTCGACCAGCCGATTGGTCGATCAGCTCAAGCCTTACCCTCTCGATGGTCTGGGCATCGCGATGACAGGTGGGCTGCTGAGTGTACTGCCAATCGGTTTCGTCGCTTGGATGCCCTGCCACGCGCTGATCGGGCTGTCCGTTAGCCCCTATGTGCTCTGGGCGACTCCGATCGCCGCGCTAGTTTTCGGACTGCTGGCTGCTGGTCTTTTTCGGCTCGGGATGCGTCACTACGGTCGCGTCGGCTCGCAGCGTTACAGCCCTTTCGGGCATCGTAACTGATCGAATGACCTGACCATGAATCATTCACCCAAGGGCGCAGCAAGCGGTACCCCCATAGGCCCGCCGAGACTGCGTCCCCTCTTTATTCTTGCCTGTTGTCTTTCCGATATTGTCGTCCAGGCGAGAATAAATTTCAATAGCAACTGTAGATGAATAACCATGAGTGATATAAACGAAGAGGAAGTGGTGTGCATTTCTCGTGTGAGCAAGACTTTTCGGCAGCGGCAGCGCTCCGAAAAGCTCAGCGACACGCTCCGCAATTTGCTGCGCCCGACATTTCGGATCGTTCCCGCGCTGCAGAATATCGACCTGCGCATCGGACGCGGCGAGATCGTTGCCTACGCCGGTCCCAATGGCGCGGGCAAAAGCACGACTGTCAAACTGCTCTCCGGGA
>JBBQPY010000002.1:0-81380 GCA_038216735.1 Chthonomonadales bacterium | reverse complement strand
AAAGCGGGCGCAAAGAAGGCGTGAAAATCACAGAACGTGTCGTATAAAGAAGCAAACTCATTGGCATCCATAAGGCACCTCCTGAGCCGTAAAACAGCGTCAAGAGAGTGTATCACAAATTCGTCGTTGTAATACTAGTCGATCGACTGTTCATCACCACAACCCCTCCATGCTAACTGGAGAGACAAAACGACTCGCATCCGCTTTTACCTGCAAGGTGATGCGACAACTGTATCGATATCTTCTATGCTGAATTCTTATGCTGGATAATGACCCGACTTGAAACTTTCCTTTGGATACAAAACCGACGTTGGTCGCAAGCGCTCCAACAATCAAGACAGCTTCGTGGTGCTCGAACGCGCTGACCTCGGCAACCGTCTCGATGGTCTGCTGATCGTCGCCGACGGCATGGGCGGAATGGGCGGCGGCGAAGTCGCCTCGGGCATCGTCGTCCGTACGCTGCCGGAAGCAATCGGTAATTTCCTTGTCGATCGCAATGGCAGCCAATCCCCTATCGACACAGTCAGTTTGCTGCGCGACGCCATTTCGCGCGCAAATGACAATGTCCGGCACCAGCGGCTCGAACGTGAAGAGTACAGCAGTATGGGCACGACCTGCGTTGCCGCAATCGTCAATGACGACGTTCTAACGATTGGCAACCTGGGCGATAGCCGCGCCTATCTGCTCCGCAATGGCGAACTCAGACAGATCACGGAAGACCATTCTTTGGTCTGGCAGGAGGTCAAAGCTGGCCGCATGACCCCTGAACAGGCGCGCCACAACCCTTTTCGTAATCAGATCACCCAGGGCGTCGGACTGAATGTAAAAGCAGAGTCCGATGTCGGAACGATAGCGCTCGTCGACGGCGATACAGTGCTGCTCTGCTCAGACGGTCTGACCACGGAAGTTCCGGATTCTGAGATTGCCTATCTGCTCGCTTCCGCTCCGGAAGCGCAAACAGCCTGCGATCTGCTCGTTCAGCTCGCGCTCGATAACGGAGGCTCCGACAATGTCACCGCGATCGTGCTGCGCTGCGGGTCTTTCATTCCCCTGGCTCCTCTCCCCGACTTCGAAAGCGAACATGAAGATGAGGACCCAACTGATACGCATCAGAACTGGCGAAATGCACTGCGTCCGCCCGAAGGGCAGAAACGAGGCACAGCGGAGCAAGAGTGGCCGATACCACAAACTGGCAGAGCGTCGGGGGAGGCATTACAACCAGTAAAGAGTTCAAGAATACATCCTGCCATCACGTTCGTGCTCCTGACAATAGCGATTGCCGAGGGGATACTGCTGAGCTCTCTATGGCTCAACCGACATCCAGCCCCAGCGGAAAATAGGCTGCCTCCCTCCGTGCCAACTGCGTCATCAATACCTACACGTCTGGTATATGATAAGCCAATCGTAATCTATACCCAACTGCCACTGTGGGGTGGCTGCTTGCAGATCGAACCTGGCGGCAATCTGCTGGTCGTGGGAATTTTGCGTTCGGATTCGAGCGATACTGAACAGAAACCTGTCGGGCGAAACGGGCAAATTCTTCGCTTGACGCCGGGAGGAGCGTCTCTTTCTGTTGTCACGAATGGTTTCGAATTGCCACCTCAACCCGGTCGCGAAAAGCGCGGTGATGGCTCACTTAAGCCACCAAAGGCTCCGATAGCCTCCCCTGTTTTGGTGCTCGACAGCGTGGGCAATCGATACCAACTCCTGCCGACAAAGAAAGTCATCGAAAAATACAGTCCCGACGGAGTGCGCGTCAATGATGATATCGGATCGGGGTTTATGACTGCTCCCGTAAATATTGCCGTCGATAAACAGGGAAGTATCTATGTAATCGATAACCTGCAGCTCAAAAAAATTACGGCACGTGAACCTGCTTCCATTCCCGTAAGTTTGCCCGCGCTGGATATGCATTGAGATTCGTTCCAGCGGAATGATTCAAGAAAAGTACCTATTCATCACCCCGAGCACCTTCTTTCGTAAGGGGGAGGATACCCTCCATTCGGATGGTACATACTGGCCAATTCGACGGATGAATAGTTATCGAGAAATATAGCAAAGACCAACTATGCCACTTGGAATGCTCGGAAAATATGAACGGCTCGATGTGCTCGGACACGGCGCGTCGGGCATCGTCTACCTCGCGAAGGACACGCTCCTCAACAAGCAAGTCGCGCTTAAAGAGGTTGATGTTCAGGCTGGAGACCTGCCGCGATTCCTCGAAGAGGCGCGAGTCATGGATCGGCTTCGCCATCCCAATATTGTCCGCGTCAACGGTGTCGATCGCATCGAAGGCAAAGTCATTATCGATATGGAATATGTGCGCGGGCAAAATCTTCAGGAGATGCTCCGCACCGAAGGAACGCTGCCGATAGATCGCGCGCTCGATATCGCCGCACAGACGCTCGATGCGCTTGATTATGCCCATCGGATGCAGACTGTACATCGTGACATCAAGCCCGCGAATATCTTGATCGGTCGTGATGGCAGCGTGAAACTCGTCGATTTCGGTCTCGCCGAAATACTCGCGACCAATGCTTATGCAGGCGGCGCGGGTACCTATGCTTATATGGCACCGGAGGACTTCGCCGAGGAAGATCGCTCCGACAGCCAGTCCGATATCTGGGCGGTCGGGGTCACATTGTATGAGATGATGACCGGACAACGCCCTTTCACGGTAGCGCGCGTGAAAGATCCTTTTTCATGGAAACGCGCGCTCGAGCGTGAATTCCCTGCTCCACTCTCGAAGTATCTGCCTGCACCACCGATCGCGCTTCAAGCCATCCTCGACCGTGCGCTCGCTCGAGAGAAACGCAGCCGATACCAGACCGCGGGCGCGTTTCGCGATGACATCGGCCGGTTTCGGGCGGGTGAGGAGACAGCCTCCGAGACGCTTCGCGCGAGCCTGGCTATGGAAGCACGGCGCCATAGCGACCCTGAAAACAATCGCAGTTCTGCTTCAAATCGAAATGGGCTAATTCCCTTCGACTATGCTGAACCAACGGGCAGCAACGGACTTGATCTTGAGCGTGAAGCCTCGGATGCCAGATCGCCGCGCCACAGCACTCTTGATCCCGAGCGCAGCGTGTCAGGCGTCAGGCAACCCGGTCCTCCTGCCTCGGTAAGCGCGCCCGGTTTACTGGTCGCCGATGTCCACAATCCTCCGAATGAGACTGATGAGAAGCCTGGTGAACGTCACGGAAAATTTGCGCGCAGGATGCGACTCCCTTCGCTATCTTCACGCAAGAATTCGTCGCGTCTGGCAGTCGACCCCGATCGAATCGATTTCGGATCGGTGCGAAAAGGCGAAAAAGTCTCCGCAAAGATTCAGGCACGGATAATCGGTATTGAAGGCCCGATCACCGCGCAGGCACAGTGCAGCGCAGCCTGGCTGACGATCTATCCGCCTGCCTTCGACCGCGCGCGCCAAACGCTCACCGTAACAGCACACACCGATCGGGCATGGGAGACGGGCGAGTTCCATGACAATATCCATTTCGAAACCGATGCCGGGGCAGCCGATATTCCCGTCAGGCTGATGGTGCTCAAACCGCGCCCTCGCTTTTCTCAGATCGCCGTCTGGTATCTGCCTCTTTTCGCTGCCGCAATGTTTCCTGCAGCCGCGCTCGCGCTCGGGAGTAGCGGTGCCATCGCTACTGCCAGCCTCCCCAGCTACATTCCCTCGGCAGTAGTCGCCTCCGCCCTGCTCGGTATAATGCTTCTATTCGTTGCGGTCGCGGCAGATATCGGTGTGGCAGAGCGTATCGCCTGCGGCATTCTAACGGGT
The DNA here is from genome assembly GCA_038216735.1 of Chthonomonadales bacterium. Lineage (GTDB taxonomy): Bacteria > Armatimonadota > Chthonomonadetes > Chthonomonadales > Chthonomonadaceae > JBBQPY01. The sequence continues at coordinate 77,593 of JBBQPY010000002.1, read as the reverse complement.
GCCATGTGCTGCATCCTTGGTCTCTACCTCAGCATGCCCGGACACAACAGCACCCATATCGCGCGAGGGTATGAACATGCCTTCGTCACAGCAGCAATTCTCGGTGGCACACTTGCTTTGCAGGTATTACACCTGCGGAAGTGGAAACTATGGGCAGGCGTTGTGGCATTCCTGGGAATCGGCATTGGAAGCCTGTTTCTACGCCTTCTCACCTGACACTCAACAAAGACGGAAAAAAGACGAAAACGCTGAAGTGAGATCGCATTTTCGTGCGGAGGATAAACTGAGTGCGTAAGTACTTGAACTACATTATTTTTGCGGGAGTGATCCTCGTGGTGGTCGGGCTGGCGGTCAGCCATAGCCGTCACACGCGCTATTTGATCGATCAACTCGTCAGCAATGACAAACAGGCGCATGCTTCTGCCGCCACAGAGCTGATCAAAGATGAACAGTTTGGGGATGCGATCACTGGCGAACCCAACGAGACGCGCGTCAAAGTCGCTGCGGCACTTGAGGATCTCCCGACCGCGGATGGCGTCAAGCAGGCGATGGCGCTGTTCAAAGACCCGGAAAAGGATGTGCGTGACCGGGCCATTCTAAGCTTAAAACGAATTGGTGGTAAATCACCCGCCACGATTACGGAGACAATCAACGGTCTCAAAGACGGCGATACCAACGTACGCAAAGGCACGATTGCCGCGCTTACCGAAGCAAAAGAAGGGATTGGACCGCTTCCCGGAGTGCTCGACGCAATATTCGCGATCATGAAAAAGGAAGCCGGAGCTCGGGATGCAGGCGGTGATGTGCTCAGCAGCGCGCTCTTCAACACGGGCACCGCTCGAGATGCGAGTGTAGCAGAGCTGACCAAAATGCTGTCCGATAAGAATGATGTCGCAATCGGGGCAGCCAATGCGCTCGGCAAGATCGAGGATGTTCGCGCTGTCGAGCCGCTGACTGCATTGATGCACAAAAGCGCGCTTACCGTACGCAGCGCCTGTATAAGCGCGCTTGCTCTGATACCCGACAAGTCTACGGAAGCGGCGCTTACCGAAGCCCTGAACAACCCTGAAGACGATAATGAGGCGCGGTCGGGTGCAACCGCTGGACTCGGCAAAATCGGGACTCCGACTGCGATCGCTACACTGCTCAAAATGCTCGATGATCCAGACAATAAACTTAGATCGGCGGCCGTCTCGGCTCTGTCTCGAGCGGGCGAATCCTCTGAAGGAAGAACGCCCGATCCCGCGATCATTACGCAGCTTGTAAGCGCGCTGAGCGATCCAAGCGAGAATGTTCGTCTCGGTGTCACTACGGCGATGCAGTCGATTCACACGCCTCAAGCGAATCCAGCTCTGGTATCTGCTCTGCAAAAAGACACTATTCAGGTTCGGATCGCAGCCGCAACCGCTCTGGGCTTCGAACACAATACCGCTGCAATTGCGCCGCTGATTGCCGCGCTCGATGATCCGACGGGTGAAGTCAATTCAGCGGCAACGGACGCGCTTTCCGCGGTTGGGCTGTCGGCGACGCAGTCACTTCTTGCGGTCACACAAAAAGGCGGGACCGACGCTTTGTTCGCTGCACAGGCTCTCGGCAAACTCGGAAGTCGTGACAAAGCCGCATTTGTTGCGCTCCAGCAGTCTGCCGATTCTCCAGACCCGACCACGCAGAGATGGGCTGCTGTCGCGCTTGGCGCAACCGGACAGGCAGATGCCGTCCCCGCATTGAAGAAGCTGGAATCAAGCTCAGATGCCGATGTCGCCTACGTCGCCAGAGAGCAGCTCACCACACTTGGCGTACAACAATAACCCACCGTAGTCTGGAAGAATCGAACAAGCCGCACGAAGCTATCCTTGCTTGGTGCGGCTTTTTGGTCCATAGCTGAGCTAGTCTGGAAGAAATTCTGATAGTACCGTATTCGCTAACAGCAGGCCGCGATGAGTCAATAGCAGGGTGTCTCTGTCCAGAGTCAGGAGTCCCTCCGCTGTCAATCTCTCGATTTGTCGAGCAAAATAAATAGATGCGTCGATTCCAAATCGGTGACGAATACGCTCTAATCGCAGTCCGTCGCGCAGCCGCAGTCCCAGCATCATCGTCTCGCCGAGTTGGCCGACTGCATCCAGCGATTCACTCTCGACCGATAGATCTGTGTTTTGAGATACCTTATCGCTATATTTTTGAGGCTGACGTTCACGTTTCCAGCGCCGTCCGCCGCTGTAGGAGACGGCTCCCGGCCCGAAGCCGATATACTCTTCGTTGCGCCAGTAGACCTGGTTGTGCTCGCTGCGAAACCCTGGCAGCGCGAAGTTGCTCACCTCATAGTGATCATAACCAGTCTTAGCGAGAATTTCGATGCTCCGCTCATACATCCGCAGTTCGTCGTCCTCGTCGGGCAAATCGAGCTTCCCACCAGCATCGAGGCGCTCAAATCGCGTACCAGGTTCGAGTGTAAGCGCGTACAGGGACAGGTGCTCTGTGCCGTACTCTAGGGCGCGTTGCAGACTGGCTTCCCACAGCACGTTCGTCTGCTTGGGGAGCGCGAACATCAGGTCTAAATTCAAGTTTTCGAAACCCGCTGAGCGCGCCGCACTAAGAGCATTATCGGCTTCATCGGCGGTGTGAAATCGGTCGAGCGCAACCAGCAGCGTATCGTCGAACGACTGCACACCGATACTGAGACGGTTAAAACCTGCCATGCGCATCGCAGCGAATTTCGCTGCGTCGGAGGAACCAGGATTCGCTTCACTCGATATTTCTGCGCCGGGAAGAACATGAAAGTTGTCGCGTACTGTCCGGAGGATTCGCGCCAACTGCTCGCCGCTCAGAAACGTCGGTGTTCCACCGCCAAAGAAAATAGTAGGCACGGGACGGAGACGCAGCGTCTCGTCTTCAGCTGCCGTTCGTTCGATGTCTCGACATATCGCGTCGACCGTTTCAAGGACGATAGCCGCCTGCGATTTCACGACGTAGGTATTGAAATCGCAATAAGCGCAGTGCCGGGCGCAGAACGGAATGTGCACATAGATCGCTAACGGACTATCGATCGACGAAATGTCCCGAGCGATGAGGTTGTCAAAGGAATCGGAACGGTTTTCTGACGGCGTAACGTGTTGCATACCTTCAGTGTACACCCTTTTGCGTTTCATCACGCATTTCATCGGCGGTGGCAGCATATGAGGAGCGTTCAGGGCGATTCTAGATTCGTGTCACTCACTTTGTTATTATCAGTCGTTGCCTTTTCGTCACTATTCAGACTCACCCCAACGCCCTCTTCCCAAATCTTAGGGAAGAGGGGGAGCGAATGCAGATACTGTGCCCGTCACTACGAAACTGAAGGCAAGGTGAATGGCTACCCCTTTTCGTCCTTTACTTTTTCGTCCTTTTTTTCGTCCTTTCGGTTTTGGGACCCCTTCGATCTATCGACCGTCCCGCCGCGGCTCGGCAGCCAGCGCATTCGTGGCGGAGCGGAACGACTGGAGAAAACTCCTCGTGCGAGAGTATCCAGGTAGTGACGACGGTCATGAACGTCGTCGTAACAGAAAAGGTTGATGCCCGACGCACCAGCTTTACGCACTGCAGCTACCTTCTGCGCGACATCGTGCGCGTCCAGTCGCCATGCCCCAATTCCTGCGTAAACGTGTCGATCGCCTGCAATCGCAACCGCTTTGCGCGTCTGTTCAGCGACATGGGCAGTGTTTTTGTCATACGCCATCAGCGCGACGGCGTCGAGCGTGCCGGATCGCAGCCAGCCCATCCAGTCCTGTCCGCGATACTTGCGCGCATCCTCGCCATCCGGGAAAACAGCGGCTGAAACCTGCATCCACGGCTTATTCAGCTTTACTTCGGTTGCGATCTGCGTCACAAGGCTGGTTACCTGAGCGCGGCGCCACGATTCCCATTCTATGCTGAATGCATGGACGTAAGCTTTCGAGTCCGATTGGTGTGCGGTATCGAAATGCGCGAACTGTTCAGGCGAAAGCTGTGCCTTCATATGTTCACGGAAGCGAGCGAGCGTCCCAGGGCTGAAATCGTAGCCGGAGTTTGGGTAGCGGACATAGTCGAAATGGATGCCATCTACATCGTAACGTGCCGCGACATCCGTGAAGACTTTGAACAGGTGCTGCTGGACATTCGGGTTACTCGGCTGCAGAAAGACGCCCTCGCAATCGTCGTTGTTGGCGGTGGATAGGTTTCCGTTCCGATCATGCGAAAACCAGTCGGGATGCGCGTTCCAGAGGTGCTGCTGGCTGAGCGGACGACGCGATTTGCTCCATGTCAGGTAAGTGTTGAGCCATGCATGAACCGCTATATTGCTGGCATGACACTCGGCAACTATCTGTGTGAGAGGGTCGAAATCAGCAGGTTGTCCTGCCAGACGTTCCGCTCGTGGCTCATAGGGCGAGTTGTACCAGGCATCTCCACGGGAGCGAACCTGAACGAAAAGAGCGTTCAGATGGTATTTTTTCGCGGTCACAACGACATGATGTACGGACGCCGGAGATCCCAGACTGTCACAAACGACCCACATTCCTCGCAGTTCGCTCGCTTCTGTCGGCTTGGTCGTACTGGTCGATTCAGAAGCCGGCACTCCCGACGGCGCGGTTGGATCCTGCCCGGGGGCGGTCTCGGATTGACAGCACGTGATCGTGGCGGGCGGCGCGTCAGAAGCCTTCTGACGGTTAATACGTGTCTGTGTTATGTTCTGATGTGGCGCAGCGAGTTCAGCGTGGGCTGAAACGGCGAACAGGGCGAGAACGATGAACAGCGGCAGTTCGAGGGCGGCTTTGCGCTGTCTAAAATACATCCCCTTCGTCACCGGACAGTGGTGATAAGGCACAATGATTCTCCTGATGGTTAGGCTGGATACTGGATCCCTGGAAGGTTGGAAATCGAAAGTGGTTTCGTTGGTGGGGTCCAAGGTTGATGTATATTGCTAACCGTCAAGGGAGCGCAGAATATACATTAATCAGACGGTTCGGAAGCTGATTAGTTACGGCCGCAGATACAATCACATTCTGGCGACTATCTGACCTGGCGGAAAGCTGGCAGGCGGCGATGACTCTCTGTGCCATCAGACCATCGTGAAATGTTGGGGAAAGAGTCGAAGTAGGTTCGCCTGCCTCACTGAGAGCGACATTGTTGATAAAATCGAAGAGGCTATGAATATGAAATTGCAGCCAGCCGACTGAGTTTTTGGTCGCACCGAGCGCATAGGGTTTAGGGTAGCGCGCAACGCTTTCGATGCGCCGGTAGCCTCTATCGCCGCCAAGAGCTGCTTCCGGGGTCGTGGCATCATAAGCATCGAGCCAGTCAGGCTCCATCAGATTGAAGCGCAGCCCGCCTTTTGTGCCGTGCAGTTCGATACGTAATTCATCTTGTACGCCGGTCGCCAGCCGTGACGCCTCGAGAGTGCCGACCGCTCCGTCAGCCAATAGGCACTGCACGGTCGCGATATCGTCCACATCCACCTTTCGCATTTCCCCTGTTTTCGCATCACGTCGCTCTTTGATCACTGTCTGCAGGTCGGCAGTGACGGAGGCGAACTCGCCTGCACGTCCGACGCCAGTGTGGGGTCCGATCAGAAAGCGAGTCAAATCGATAACATGCGCGCCTAAATCGGTAATCGCTCCACCGCCACTTTTTGCAAGGTCGAGCCGCCACGAATATGGGCGATTCGAATCGATATAACCGGCATGAAGATATGCCGCTCGAAATTGAAACAGGTCACCAAGAAAGCCCGACTCGATGAGTTGGCGAGCGCGCAGAATGGCCGGGACGAAGCGGTAGTTGTATGTCATCTGATGCACAGATGGAACGGCACCTGCTATCGCACAGATCTCCTCCACCTCAGATACATCGAGGGCGAGAGGCTTGTCACAATAGATATGCTTGCCAGCTTTGAGTGCCGCTTTGAGAACCGAATAATGTACATCATTCGGAGCGCAAATATCAATGATATGAATATCGTCGCACGCTATTAGCTCATGGAAATCCGTCGTCGCAAAGCTGAATCCCGCCTGATCGATCGCTTTCGCACCGCTCGATTCAGATGTCGTACAGACGCCAACGAGCCTTGTTCTTGCCGGAACCGGATCATAGAACAGCGGCAAAGATCGGTAGGCGTGCGCATGAACCTTCCCGATAAAGCCATAGCCGACCATGCCCACGCCATACGTTTTCAAGACTGGATGCCTCTCTGCACAGATCTAGCTTTTCGCCCCATCCCGCTCTTCGATTAAACCATAGGAGGGGCGGACACTTTGCCTCTGCATCCTCCCCTCTCTTCGCGAGGCACGACAGGGGAAGCAAGGAGGTCGCAGGGTAACGCCAACCTATGGGATCGGGTTTCGCAAGGCTATATCAGGATTAACCTCCGCCTTGCCAGACAAGCGACATTTTTCCAGCAAACAAATTATCGCCTGTCATTCAACCTGCGTCTCACAGTGCTTTGAAAGTGAAAGTGTAATCTCCAGAGCCCACCTCATAAATAGCAAAACCCGGTTCACTTCGAAGGAAATGGACGCCGAAGGCGGACGCCGCAGATCTGCCGCCTTCTTCCACGCTTGCGGTGTCAGCAGTCGGAACTGAGACCGTTGCCGTCGTGTTGGCCGGTATCACGACATGCCACCGAAGAATGCCATCGGCTATTTTCCAGTCGCTGACGATTTTGCCGTGCAGTGAATCATACGTCGCCGCTGCATACGTCAGACCGCCGCCCGGACGCGGGTGCAGCAAAATATGGCTGTATCCTGGATGATCCGGGTCGAGATCGATACCTGCCACTGTGTGATACAGCCACTCCCCGACCGAGCCCAGCGAGTAGTGATTAAATGAGTTCATACCCGGGTCCTGGAAGCCCTTTTCCTTTGTCCAGCCGTCCCAACGCTCCCAGATCGTTGTCGCGCCTTGCCGAATGCTGTAGCCCCATGAGGGATAGGTGTCGTTCTGAAGGAGACGATACGCGACGTCGAGGCTGCCGGCCTGCGTTAGAGTGGGGTTCAGGTAGCCGACCCCCAGAAAGCCCGTCGATAGATGCCCCTTGCGCTTGTCTATAATGTCCGTCACAAGACGTTTGGCAGCGTCGGCACGCAGCGATTCGGGAAGCAGATCGAATCGCAAAGCCAATACATAACAGGTCTGTGTGTCGCCGGTAATTCGCCCGTCCGGAGCGACGAACGCTCCGTTGAACGCCGTTTTGATCTGCTGGAACAGAGCCTCGTACCGTTCTGCATCTTCCGTTTTGCCGAGCGCTGCCGCCATCTTGCTCATCAGCCGGGTGCTGTAGGCAAAGTATGCAGTCGCCAGAACATCCCTTGGACAGTCGGCATCGACGTTCAGCCAGTCCCCAAAGTTATTGTTGCTTCGCTTACGCCAGAGCATATCGGGATTTTCAGAACGGATATATTCTATCCACTTTGCCATGGCCGGGTAGCGCTCGGCGATCAGCCGGGTGTCGCCATAGCACTGATAGATTGTCCATGGCACGATTACGCCCGCATCACCCCAGGCAGGCGCTCCGTCGGACATATCCCCCACTCGCGGCGTGACATCCGAGAAGCCTCCTTCTGGCGACTGCGCGTCCACGACATCTTGTGTCCACTTGGTCATGAAAGTAGCGACATCGGAGTTGAAGCATGCAGTACGAATGAAAATCTGCGCGTCTCCCATCCATCCCAGTCTCTCGTCGCGCTGGGGACAGTCGGTGGGGATTTCCAGATAGTTGCCGCGCTGCCCCCACTGAATATTACTTTGCAGCTGATTAACGAGAGGGTTGGAACAGGTAATAGTACCGGTTTGCGGTACCGCAGAACTGACCACAATTCCGGTGATTGCGCTTTTGTCCGGTACGCCTGGAAAGCCTGTCAGCTCGACGTAGCGGAACCCGTGAAAGGTAAACGACGGCTCATAGGTTTCAACGCCCCCGCCCTTGAGCGTATAGTAATCGGTGGCGCGTGCCCCGCGCAGGTTCGTAGTGTACAGCGAACCGTCAGGGTTGAGCATTTCAGCGAACCGCAGGCGTACTTTCTGCCCTGCCGCTCCATTTACTTTCAGACGAGCCCATCCGACCATATTTTGTCCGAGATCGAAGATATAGGCTCCTGCGGGTTTCTCGGCGATCGTTTTCGGTTTTAGAGTCAGCACATGCTGCACCGTCGGCGCGTACTGTGCGACAAGGGCGACAGAAGTCAGTGGGGTTGCTTCGACCGGCTGCCAGTCGGTGGCTGCAAAGCCCGGTTTCGACCAGCCACCCATTTCGCGTCTTGCATCGTATTCTTCGCCATCGAGCAGATCGTTCGTGCGTATCGGTCCGGCAGACGACTTCCAGGTTTCGTCGGAAACTACCGTTTCGGAGGTGCCATCAGTGTAGTCGAGTTTCACCTGAATGAGAGCGTGCGGATGATCGCCGTATTGTCGACGTCCTGCTAGTCCCACGTGACCGCAATACCAGCCATCACCGAGCACAACTCCAATCGCATTATTTCCTTTCTTTAGTCGACCAGTTATATCGTAGGTTTGATACTGAATGCGCTTATGATAATCGGTATCACCGGGCGTAAAGACATCGTTGCCGATTCGCTTTCCATTCAGATAGCATATGTACAGCCCCTGAGCGGTAGCATATATCCTCGCTCTTGCTATCGATCGAGAGGTAACGAACTCCTTGCGAAAGTATGGCGTCTCCGTGGCAAGTGCAGCGTGAGAAGTCAGATCGCCATCCGTCAGGTTTTTCGTCAACCAGTCGTTGGTCTCGATAGAATCGCTCGCGGTGACAGGTGCGTGCATAGCGATATTAGCATTTCCCGACAACACCTGCATCTCAGCGAGCGCAAGCGCATATCTGTCCTCCCGCACTCGAAGCCTCGTCGCAGTGAGGCGAACATAACGGGCTTCCGTAGGGGTACAGGCGTATTGGGGAGCGTCAGTGCCCGGATTGGCGATATCCGAAACCGTGCGGTCAAGTATCAGTTTCGGCGCAGCAAAATCCTCAGAGTCCGAGGTTTCGACGCGGAAACGGACCGGATAGAAAGTCCCCGGAAGATCGGCATGAAAGTCGAAAGGCCGTGTCGGGAACAATCGAATCGCTTCGAATCGCTGAGGCTTGCCGAGATCGATTTGCACCCATTTTTCGGTGTCAGCAACCGAGGCGAACTGACTGTGGAATCCATTATGTGCGCCTGCAAAAGCATTGCCCGTTCCACGCTGCCCGATCCATTGTGCTCGCCAGTCGGTTGTTTCAAGCAGCCCCATTTCCCACCGTGCAATACGACTATAGGAGGAAACTCCACCTGATTTATCCCAGACACGCACTTTCCAGTATGCCTGCTGCCCTGTTCGCAGCGGCTTACCTGCATAGACGATATGCGCCGACTGGTCGGTCGGAACTTTCCCGGAATCCCATAGGTCGGCATTGTTCTGCGACACCAGGCGGGAAGTCGAGGCTATCAAGACTTGATAAGCAGTTTGTTTCTGTGCACGCTGTTTTGATGTCAATATCCAGGTCAATCGGGGCTGTGCAGCCTCGACACCGATCGGGTTCGTGCGGTATTCGCAACGCAATGCAGACGGGCGCAGGGCACTTGATGCAGATGAGGCGGACACAGAGGAAGCGAAAACAAGGAAAGCAAAAGCGGTTCTGAGCATAAGCGATACGGGCGTAGGTCTACTGATAATACACTCTCCTGTAATGCAATTTGTCGTATTTAGGATTTGACATTAGTGTACCCTGTTTGAGAATGGCATTTGCCGAAAAGTTGTGTCACACTATATACATTATGGAAGAGATGCACTCGCAAACACACGCAACAGACACCGCCGCTCTGGCGGACAAACCTTTCATTCTGCATACCTGTCTGCTATCGGAGTGGGCTGCCGCCCATATTACTGGGGAATATCGAGCATCCAGCCTATTGACGGAGGGATTCATCCACTGCTCGTCTCTGGAGCAGGTCGCCGCCTCTGCAAACCGACACTTTCGCGGACAGCAGAACCTGGTTTTGCTTGTGATTTCGACGGAAAAGTTACAGTCTGAAATCCGCTGGGAGACGGCAAAACATGGCGGCAGTTACCCACATATCTACGGCGCGTTGAACACGAATGCAGTCGAGCTCGTCCTTCCCTATCCTCCTGACAGCGACGGCTCCTTTTCCACGCCCACGCTGTAATTGACATACCGCAGGCGCCGGATGTGGAAAATCGATGGATTAGCAGTAATACGACATTTGACAAGCATTGTGAGAACTCTGCTCGGCTGATCTGAAGTCGTTTGTCAGATCGGTTAACGAAGCAAATGCCATCTTCGATGTCATGAGACTAAAATCCCATGACTTGAAGAAGGCGCAATAGTTACGAAGGAAGATCAATCATCGACAGCAACGACCTCGCTTCCGACAGAAGCGAGGTCGTTGTTTGCGACTCATGTCCGACTAGCCGTTCGGCTTGTCTAAGGGATCGGTTGCTTTATCACCGGTTGTCCCATCCCCAGAAGGAGTGTCAGCCTTTTTCGGCGGCGTCACTTTCTTTGTTTTTACAGGGGTGCTTCCCTCGGTGGAATCCCCGTTAACCGATTTACCGTTGACCTTGACGTCGAACTTCAAGTTCGGATGCTGCTTGCCCAGGTCGGGAAGCTGCTTGACAAGCGGCATTGCCTGGATTTTGCTCAGCTCGCGCGCTTCGGCGACGCTGTTGACCACATGCGGCGTCATGAAAATCATCAGCTCGGTTTTGGATCGCGAGATTTCACGGGAACGGAAGAACTGCCCGAGGATCGGGATGTCACCGAGGATCGGAATCTTGTTCGTGTTCAACGTGCGGTTGTCACGGATCAAGCCGCCAATCACGACAGTTTCGCCGTCCTGGATCGTCACCGACGTGTCTGTAGTGCGATCGTTGGTCACGGGATATGGGTTGGCATTCGAGCCCACGCCAAGCGTCTGGTAACGCAGCAGGTCAGTGGCATCCTGGAGCACGTCTATTGTAACGAGCCCCTGACGCGTGATACGGGGGGTGACAGTCAGCTGAAACCCAACGGGCAGGTAGGTTACATTGGTGGAGACCAGGGACGAAAATCCGCCCGACGTCTGACCTGTGATGTACGGAATTTGCGTGACGATGTCGATCTCTGCCTGCTGATTGTTCGAGGTAAAGACGCGCGGAGTTGCCAGCACTTTTACTTTGCTATCCGCTGATATCGCCTGGAGCAGCGCCGTGTAGTTGCTGTTGCTGAGTACGAACTGTGTCCCTGCCGCGAGCGGATCGAATGAGGTGCCTGAGTTCGGCGCCTGCAAGTTGATCTGGCCGTTCGCGGTATTCGTTCCGCCGAGAAGGTTTTTGAGCGCTCCGCTGAGCGTAAAGCCCAGTTTCTGGTCTGTGTCCAAAGTTACTTCCGCGACGACTACTTCGATCAGCACCTGCCGAGCCACGACATCGAGAGATTCGATGATCTGGCGGACTGCTTCATAGTTGTCCGGCGTCGTCGTTACGATCAGGTTATCGCCATTCGGTGACGCCGTCACGAACACATTATTTTGCAGCTGCAGAAGATTGGCATAACCGCCTTCTCGCCCGCGACCGAACTGTGGCCCGCCAGACTGTCCGAGGCTGCGGGTATTATTTCCGTAACCGTATCCGCCGTAGTAACGTCCGAACTGCCGGGTCGGCTTCTTATTCCCGCTGGAATCGGTGCCATTCACATCTTCTGCAGGCACAAACCCGTCTTGTGTCATAATACCGGCAACACCTTCGGGCGCAGCGGTATCGCTTCCTGGCACGGCGTTTGAGCCATCAGTGCCAGGAGCATTGGGGGGACCGGGCGGCAGTCCTCTTCGCGAGGCAGAACGTCCAAACGGGTTTGGGTTACTGGTAGCGCTGAGGCGTCGCTGGATGGGCTGACGTTTGCTGTTGCTGTTGCCATTGCCACCGCCGCCAAAATTGTAATAGCTGTTGTTACCACCATTACTGTTACCTGTGCCAAACGCCTGCCCGAGTGCGTAGGCGACATCATCGGCCTGGGCATTCTTCAGCGGAAACACGAATGTCGTCGGCTCCACAGGGACATCCTTATCGAGCTGATCGATCAGGTTTTCGATCATCTTCATACGATCGGTGGAAGCCGTAATCAGTATTGAGTTGGTGCGTGGGTCGGCGACGACCTTACCAAATGGGTCAGCGCTCGAGGCAGTCTGCTGCTGCTGTTGTCCCCCGCCGAAATCGAAACCCCCGAAAGTTCGCTGCTGGAACGAAGACTGCCCGGATTGCCCACTCGCTGTACTGCCCGCATGAGAGTTCGTGAGAACATTGCTCACGAGGTTTGCCACCTGTACCGCATCCGCATATTTGATTTTAACAATCTTCGTCGCGAGGGTGTTTGTATCATCGTCGTCGAGTCGGCTGATGATGTCGGTCGCGATACGATCTTGTGTGTCGGACGAAGCGACCACAATTACCGAGTTTGTCCGAACGTCGGCAACGGCGACAACCGCCGGTCGGCTAGGACCACCTGGCTGTGGCTGACCGGGCTGCGGAGGCTGAAACTGCTGTCCGGGCTGCGGCTGCCCGCTGCGCCCGCGGGTCGTGATCTGCTTGTAGAGGTTGTTGATGATGTCGGCTATCGCGCTCGCTTCCGCGCGACGCAGCGGGTAAGTTTTTAGTTCCGTCTGATTGGATTTCTTATCGAGCGCCTCGACCATCAGCAGAAATTTCTGTACGTTGGAGGCGTTGTCGGTCAGAATCAAGGCATTGCTGCCGTTGCTGCCGATCAGACTGGCTCCTTTGCTAATTAACGGAGCGAGTTCACGAGAAAGCGAATCGGCGTCGACATTTTCCAGCGGAATGACCTGAGTCATGAACTGGTTTCGCGAATCGACCTTCGTTTCTCCATCCTGATTCACGCCAGGATTAAGGATCGAGGTCGACGTGCGCGCAAGCTCGAACGGTACGATACTGAGCACATTTCCATTTTGCACAGCGGTGAAGCCGCGTACCGCGAGCACCGATTGCAGGATTTTGAATGCGTCATCGATCGTCACCTGTTTCGGATTGATGATCGTAACTTGACCCGAGAGACTGGGATCGGAGGCGATAGTGAGTCCAGAGGCCTGCGAATAAAACTTCAGCACGTTCACGATATCCGAACCGATATAATTGAACGTGATCATTGTGCTGGTCGGCGAGGGGATTGCAGCGGGCGCAATCGTAATATTTCCCGCGGGAGTAACCGGTGGAGGAACGCCTCGGGTTGTCGCGCCCGGATTGCTGCGCTGCATCGGAACGACATGAAGTGTCAAGCCCGCGTTCTTGTTCGCGTTGGCAGGTGCCGCTTTCGTGCTGGCCCTGCCTTTCGTGACCTGGCGTACAGAGGTGTTCTGCTTCTTTTTGACTGTCCCATTCGTCCCCTCAACGGCGGGCGATTTTGGCGGGGCTGCTTTTACTGGCGGAGCAGCCTGTGCCGCTGGCGCAGTCTGTGCCGGCTGTGCCTGTGTCGGGGTGGGAGTCGTCTGCGCACCGGTTATAGAGACGGCGAGACCGAGAGTCAGCAGGCTGAGTCCTGTGGTCGTATTGAACGCGCGGCGGTGATAGGCTGCGATGATCCCGCCGTTGATGTACATTTTTTCTTTCGTGTTTACTTTTCTCAAGAACGAAGCCTCTTCCCTGTAGCAACCTGCAGCGAAAACTACAGGTGCGATGCGGATATTATGCAGTCCGCGTATCCTTGGTTTGACTCAAATGTTTGCGACATGTTCTATGGCACGCGCAATATCGTTGTAGCGATGGTCAGAAATTTCGATTCAGTCGATTGTTGCGTCGCCGCGCCTGATTGATTGTCATCTGACGCCCGTTCGGAAGCGTTATCATTGGCTGCCCATCCGCGCCGAAATTCATCTGGAACGTCTGTCCTGCGCCGGGCTGTCCTGCGCCTGGCTGCCCCGGCTGACCGGGTTGGCCATTAGGCTGACCTGGCTGACCGCCAGCTTGTCCTGCATTCTTGTCCAGAGGCGTGACTGTATAGTCCGTCGAACGCGCAAATTTCACAGTATTTGAAGCCGAACCAAGCGTCACTTCACTGTCTGTGATTGAGGTGACCTGTGAGCCGAGCAGGGACTCCCCCACCTTTAGATACTGGCCCTCGTGCGTTCCTTTGTTTTCGAGCAGCGCCATCGTGATGCCGTTGAGCTGCACGGTTCCCGTGTAGTTCCATCCCGCAAATGGATTAATCGCTGCCACTGGCACCAGGACGGGTTTGGGAATATCGATTTTCGGGGGCGGGACGACGACCGCTTTGACCGGCTTCGGAGCGGGCGGTAGCGGCGCGCTGAACAGGTTCGAGCGTACCCCACCCTTGGTATAGTAATCGAGCGAGCGGCGATTCGCCTTCAACTCTCCGGCGGTCGGTTCAACGATAGGCGTTGTTGGCCGCGGAGTTATGTTCACCGCTGGCGCAGGGCGGTTCTGTGCAACGTCCGGTCGTGCCAGCATCAGAAATGCCCCGCCTGCCGCAATCGAAAGAACCGCTGCGGCGTACGACGGAAAAGAGGTCTGAGCAGCTTTGAGTGCGCCGGTATATCGGACGCTGTTTAAAGGCTGTGCGAACTGCAGCACAGGGTTAGTTTCGGTATGCTTCTGACGTGTCATATCCGGTATCTCCTTAATTTGTGTTCCCGCCACCTGCATTATTGCGGGTATAGACGCTAATTTGTGCTGAGACATCGACGGACTTGAATCGGGAGTCTGCGGACGTAATGTCCATTTTATCGACAACCATTTTCTCTGCCGGGTCTTCGATGTGATATAAAAACCGGACGACATCCGGCTGAAACAATGCCCGGAAATGCACATCGAACGGCACACGCGTTACGGTTCCCGAAGCGAGCGTGCGCGCGCGAAGCGGCTTGATCTCACGCAGATGGACTCCGGACGCGCTGGCAGTTTTCACCAGTTTCTGCGTGATCAGCGGGCCGAGCTCTTCTGCTGATTGGGTGTATGCATATTCGGCGCTCTTCGGTAACATCTCTGTCTCTTCGTCGTGCATACGCCGCAGTGTCCGCAGTGCGACTTCGGTTTTTTGCGTCGCATCAGTATAGGACAGCTGAGTCGACTGCAGTTTGGTCTTGTTTGCTGGAAATAGTGTATTCCAGAGCAGTAGAACTACCAGCACCACCGGAATCGAGAGGAGCATATAAAGTTCACGTTTACTGCGTATCTGCATCGTCGGCTCCTATGTTCGGGGCAGATTTGTCTGCATTCGCCGAGGTGTTTTTCGACTGGCTGTCTGGCACGACTTTGTCGGTGACACTGTTGTGCTTGGACTTCGCAGTTTCGATCGGCAACAGGGTCTTCGCAGTGGGATTAACGCGACAGGTGATGATGAAACTGGTCAAGGCAGCGCGCGCTGGGCTGACGCTGGCTGCGGCAGGCTTACTGATTTTCGCAGCCGTTTTGGGCGCTTTCTGTATGCCGCCTGGCGGTGTCGTTATCGACGGTACCGGCGATCTGAGAACGGGAGATTTCGCCGATGTGATTGCCTGCCCGCCCCCGGGAACAAATCCATCGAGTATCCTTCCCATCGCTCTGCCTTGTGGTATACCGGGCGGATTACCCGGCGGAAAGCCTGGTGGCATTCCGCCAGGAGAGCCGGGAATGGTGCCAGGTGGCATTCCGCCCGGCAGAGGCATGATGGTAGGATTGCCTCCCGGACCCGCTGGCGGCGGCACCGCGGGACGATTGTTACCCGCTCCTCCAGGACGTCCTGTGTTCATACCGGGCAGGACGGGAGCGGTAGGCGCACCGGTTCCAGCCGCAGGCGAGTTTGGGACTGGCGCGTTTGGTGCGGCAGTATTTGCACTCTTCCCGGCGCTGCTGCCCGTATCCTGTGCATCGCCGAGATACCCGAGCCGTACATTGACAAATGCGCCCGATCGCTGCATCGCCAGCACGAGTTCTGTTGCAGCGATGGTCGATTTCGTTTCGCCGCGGAGCGTCATCAGACCGCCCCGCTCGAAGGACAGCTGTGTCAGCCATATATCGGTCGCATGCGGCATTGCCGCGTCGAGCGCCACAAGCACATCAACAGTCGGGTGGGCACGATCGAGACTGTGCGTCAGATCACCTATTAGCCTGACCGTCTCATCATGACTTCGCTGCTCCGCGTCGAACCGAGCCTTGACAGCGTTATACGCTGTGTTGGCAGCTAAAGTCTTCGCTGCAAGGGCGGAACGCTGCGCGATGGAGTTTCGGACTAACACGAGCGCGACGATTCCCGCCGCAATCGCGGCGACAAGAGCGACACGCTTCTGACTCGTCCGAGCCGCTTTGGCTTTTCGCTCGGCACGCTCACTCGGCACCAGATTGATCGGGGCGATGCTGCCAGACCGCGTCTGCATCGCCATACCGACAGCGGTTGAGTAGGATCTTGCTTCCGGATCTCCAGCGGACAGCAGTCGCGACTGCAGGGGCAGGACCGCCATCGTCAGCATACTGGCAAGAGCGCTGTCGAGTAAATCTGCGCTTGCCCCGACCGCACTCGCTCCTGCAAGCATAATATGCGAGAGCGGCTTCCCGCGAAACTCGTTTTGAAAGGCGGTGAATGAGCGCCCGATCTCTTCAGCAGTGCGCTGCGTGGAAACATCTGCGGCGAGCGCCTGCATGTCGAGAGCTGAGGCGCGCGTGAAGAGAAGCTGGCGATTCGAGACGATCGCGACATCCAGCTCGCCGGGTTCGACGTCGATCAGCGCGGTGGTATCGATGCTTTCACGGATATGTTCGGCGAGAGCGAGCGCCGAAATCGAAAGCTGTTTGAGTTCGATACCGAGTGAATCGAACGCCCCCATAACATCTGCAATCAGAGTTCGGCGCGCTGCCGCGAGCAGGATCGTATCCAGGTCTTCGCCACCCACTCCCGAGTCATTCGGGAAAGCATGGTAGTCGAGAATAACCTCTTCGAGCGGAAACAACACGTACTGTTGCGCCTCATAGGTCACCATTTCGCGCAGCTGTTCTGGCGGCGCATGGGGCAAACGCGCGAAACGGACTGTGACAAGACGACGCGGAAGCGACGCAACAGCGAACTTCGTCGTGATACCCGCGGTTGAAAGAGCAACGCGGATTGCGTTTGCGAGCGTCTCTCTGCTGGCGCCCGGGCCACTCCACGCGCCAGCGGAAAGCGCTGCCGAGCCGCGACGGACGATACGCCCTGAATCGCCGTCGCCTCCCGCCCATTCCACCTCGACAACGCGTACGGCGGTCGCTCCGAGGTCGATCGCGACTACGGTCGTCATTCCGCTCGAACGTGCGGGATTGCTGTTAGCCAAACTTCTCTCCTGTCCTGCATTGGAAAACTTCAGTAAATCAAAAGGCTGTCGCCAATTCACGTGACATAGAATTCGAAATTACGGAACGGTTACTGGCCCGTGGTCCCGCCCGCTGCAGGGGCTGGGCTGGAACCGGCCGTACCGCTGGCGGATGGCGTGGGGGCAGGAAGTTTCTGAAACGGTCTCCAGTCCGCCCAACCCGGTTTGCGTTGTACCTCACGCCATTGTAAAACATGCGCGCCATCCGATTTCAATTCGATCGTTCCGATCGCTGCGTACATTCCCTGCTGACCAGAGGTCCGTACTTTGATCCGCACATAGTAGACGCTGGATTTCGCAGTAAGGTAGGGAAGTATCTTCTTGAACGTCTCGCGGCCGATGTCCTGAATCGAGAAAAGGTCACTGAGTGTCTGGAAAGCCTGACCGCCCTGTCGGTACTGCAGAATTGCTGTTAGCGTGGCATGATCCATGCCCGGCACCGCTGCCAGGACTTCGCCGGGAGCCGTATTGATATTGATGACATTTTCGCGTGTCGCACTGTCATCCACTGCGACACGATCCGCGACCTGCTGCATTACCGTACGCGTAAAGCCCGGAACATCGAGCAGATCGGCGATCGATTTGAAGATCGGAGCGGGTGTGCTGCCTGTATTGTTACCGCCGCTTCCCGTTCCACTGCTTCCTCCGGTGCCAGGGCTTCCAATTCCTCCGCCATTCGGCGCTCCCGATCCGCCATTTCCACCCGGTGTGCTGCCATTCATTCCGCCTGCGCCCATTGGTCCGCCGCCTGGAATAGGTGATGCCTGTCGTGAGACAAATCTACGCGCACTGCGAGGAGTCGATCCTCCCGGCACGGGGACACCTGGCTGTCCGGAAGGAGCGCCGTTCGGACCACCGCCCGGTAGATTACCGCCAGGCTGACCGTTCCCAGCCCCTGGCTGACCGCCACCATTGTTACCGGCGCCATTCCCGTTTCCGTTTGTATTGCCGCCGCCAGTGCTGCTCACGGGGGTGCGATAGCTGATCAGATTTCGTGCCTGACGCGCGTTCAGGCCGAGCTTGGTCGTTAGGTCCTGTTGCGTCGCCGTGTTGATATTGACACGCGCCGATCCATCTGATGCGACATTCCGCTCTCGTGCGGCAGTCGTCAGCATCTGTGCCAGCGAAATCGTGCTTGCGCTATAGATATCGCTGAAATCTTCAGGTGCTGCCGCAGCAGTACCGGCACCGGTTCCACTCGATCCACCGGCAGTTTGCGCGCCGCCAGAATTTTGTCCGCCTGTGCCGCCTGTGCTTCCACTGCCGCTCTGACCGCCACTTCCGCCGAGGCCAGTTGGACTTGGAGTGCCCGGCGGTTTGCCGCCGACCTGTCGCGTTCCGGGACTGCTGCCCGAAATGCTGCTCGAACCCTGGATCGAATCCCCCGACACGGCTCCGCCTGACGGACTGCCATATAGTATTGACGGCGTCATTCCTTTGATCAGCAACAGCTCTTCAACAGTATCGTATGCAGCGCCTTTGATCGTATAGGGAGGCTGCTGCTGCTGATAATAGTCGGCGCTTCCGGTGGCGGAAGGCGCTGCCTGACTGCTTGGTGAAGTCCGCCATTCAAGGATCGCGGACGCTAGATCACTGTTGTCCCGTAATACAGGAATTTTTTGCAGCGTGGAAAGATCGGCATTATTGATGTTAAGGTAGGCGCCGGTGTCGATCGCCTCGATCTTTACCCAGGCATCGCCAACCTGAGACCAGCCGGTGGCGTCCGTATCGGGCATCGGAGCAATCACTCCGTAGGTTGCCCCATTGGTGCTGGATTGCGCAAGAGCGCTCATGGCATAGTTGAGCGCACCCTGTGCCGCGCGAAAGCGTTGAGTCTCTGCTACGAAATTTGCGCTCGAACGCACTTCCCGCTGTGCCGAGACAGCAAATCCGACTGCGATTACCGTCAGAATCAGCATCACGAAAATGACCGGTACGAGCGCCTGCCCACGCTGACAGGTACGCCGCCGCGAGGCATTTATATTGGCAATATCAGCAATTATGCGATTATATTTTCTATAGATGGTCTTCATTAATGCTATTTGTAATTTATTCGGTGCAATTCGCTCAGTGCCAAATTCAACCACCCGTAGGAGGTGAACCAGTTGTCCCGCCCGTTGCGGATCCGGTAGTACCACCGGCACCACTGTTCGTTCCACCTGCAGGAGTGGGGACCGGAGGAGTCACAACTGTGGGTTGCGGCGCTAGGATCGGAACACTGGTCGTGAAGGTTGCGATCGTGCCGTCTTTGCGCACGATTTCCAGGGTGATCTCGACGGAGATTGGCAGCGTCTGATCGCCGCTTCCAGTGGCAGTAGAGGAAGCGGACTGTGCAGGAGCTGCTGCTGCTGCATTCCCTGCGCCTCCTATTGATCCACTGCCGGTTCCTCCGGCGCTCGCACCAGCGGATGACGCACTGGTAGTCGATGGCGCGGGAGCTTGAGTTTCATAATCCCAGTCCGTGCGCCAGTTATTCTGACTCGAATCCCAGAAGCGGAGAGTCAGGCTGCGTACGTTTTCGGCGAGGACGTCCTGTTCTCCGGGCTGTGACTGGGTAAGCGCGGAGAGGCTGGGCACAGAGGTAGAATGTCGCGTCAGCCGGTTGGTTTGCGGATCGAGATCATAACGTACGAGCGCTGTGTCGCTTTGTGGGACGCCACTTGTCGCAGATACACTGGTGGAAGAGCCCATTCCACTCGTATCAACGCTCGGGTCGTCCATCTGGATGCGATTGGCAAGGGTTGTCAGTGTGATCAGGCTGCCGGATGCCGAACTGCTCCCGCCACTGGACGAGTTGCCCTGACCTCCTGTGGCTATGAAGACGGTATTGGTATTATTGCCCGAAGCGTATGCGGAAGACAAATCGCGTTGCAGCGAGGAAAAAACCGCTCGTACCGCTCCCGCTTCTTCCTGGCGAGTTTGCAAATTGGTTTGTGCGTAGAGCGTAGTCGAAAGCGTATTCGAAATCGCAAACATGATGATCCCGAAAATCACGAGCGCGATCAGCGCTTCGAGCAAAGTGAAGGCATGTCTACCAGGGGAACGACGACTGTGCGAAATGCTAGCGGTTCGTGCCACTGGTGCTCCCCTGCCCGGACGCCGCGCCAGCAGCCTGCCCGTTTTGCGAACTTTGAGTAGACGTTGTGTCTGGCTTCGTCAGGTAGGTCGTGAAAGCCCTCTCTTTTTGTGAACTCGCTGCGCCCCATTGAACTCGAACGGTTACTTTGAATAGATTCGGATAATCGGTCGCTTCTACACTTTCCTGCCATCGATAGCCCGGCGAATCAGCGCCGAAATCGCCCTGCTGATCGCCCCCGGTGAGGGTATCGAGCTGCCGTTCAACCTCGTTGAGTTTGCCCTGCCCGAGGAGCGCCGCCGTCTGGAGCTGTCCCGCTGAAGTTGCGGCAGCGGTCGAAGCGCCGATCGCGCCCATTGATGCGACGATACCGATTGCGAGCAGCGCGGTCGCAACGATCATCTCGATCAGTGTAAACCCCGACTGCGCGCGCCGATTAGGGCAGTGTCGTAGCCATCGTGACGAAGCAGACGGCAGTCTGGTGTTTGTACTATGCGCACGGCTCGATTGGCGCGCGATAGCTGCGGAGGCTGGAATTCTGCTCATGGTGATTGTCCCGGAAAGGAGTCTGGCTGCAGAAGACGACTTGTACTCGCCTGGAGTTTCAACTGCGCAGTGTAGCCAGCAGCGCTCGACAGCGAGATCACCGCGCCGTCGCAGGTTCCATCGCCGCGAAAACGGATGTTCGTACTGCTGCCCGACTGACCTCCTGCTGCCGATTGTCTGAGAGCGAATTCATGACTTATTTGCAGTTGTCGGGGCGGATAGGAAATGTCGTTCAGGGACGAATCGGCTCCAGCGAGCGCGCTGGGCAAATCCGTTTGTGAGACTGGCGGCGTCATCACCGTAAACGTCGCGCTTTGTGGCTCGAAAGTCATCGTAACTGTCGAATCGCTCTTAATCGCCTGTTCATGCGCATAGGCTGCAATTTCCTGAATAGCGCGGACCTGACTGTCGAAACGAGCATGCGCCAGATAACGCGAATAGGCGGGCACTATCGTACTCGACATGACCGCGATAATTACGATCAGCACCAGCAGTTCGATCAGTGTGAAGCCGGAACGGCGTTGTGGGCGGAACATGGTACGACCGATCTATTGTTTCTGCAGGTTCCAACTCTGAATATCGTCACCAGTTCCGACCTGACCGTCCGGACCGGCGGAGAGGATATCGAAATCGGGGCTGTGTTCACCGGGCTGCTTATAAATGTACGGATGTCCCCACGGATCGGTTTTGACTTTTTCCATTCCCTGTAAGTAAGGACCGTGCCATTTTGGGTTGCCGGGATTGGTCACAAGCGCCTGAAGTCCCTGGTCGACTGTTGGAAACGAGCCCATGTCGGCGTTGTAAATATTGAGCTGCGTCTGGAAGGACGATATGTCCGCAATCGCGGCGGTGATCTTCGCATCCTCGGTGCGTCCAATGATACGAGGGATGACGACTGCTGCAAGGATCGCGATGATTATGATCACGACGAGCAGTTCGATCAGGGTAAAGCCGCGCTGTGTGCGGCGTAGGGTCTGCGAGTTCACAGGGTTCTCCTTCAACATTGGGTAATACTTTTAGCCTTGCAAGCACGAATCTTTGCCAGCATAGCTATTTTACGATCGTGTTCGCCTCGAAAATCGGCAGCAGAATCGAGAGCACAACGAAGCCGACGAAGCCTCCCATCAGCAGTACGACCAGCGGTTCGACCAGGCTTGTCAGCCGTCGCATCGCATTATCGACCTCGAAGTCGAGCGTGTCGGCGGTGCGCAGCAACATCTGCGGGAGTCGTCCAGTCTCCTCTCCTACGGCAGTCATATGCCGCACGACCGGCAGGAAATCTCCCGATTGCGCCATTGCCTCATGCAGGGTCTCGCCCTGCCGCACGCCGCCGCGCGCTGCGAGTATCGCCTCAGTGACGACGACATTACCAACGGCGGTTGCCGATATGTCCATCGCCTCCAGAATCGCGACACCGCCTCCAAGCAGTGTGCCGAGCGTACGAACCAATCGCGCCGCAACTATCTTCTGCGTCAGGGCGCCGAAGTAAGGCAGTTTCAACTGTGCGCTGTCGAAAGTGTGTCGTCCAGCCGTCGTGGCAATCCACCCTCTGAAACTGAACACCGACAGGGCAATCGCGAGCAGAATCGCCCACCAGTATTTCGAGATGAACCCGGACGTCGACAGCAGCAGCACGGTAGGCAGCGGAAGGGCTGCGCCGAGACCTTTGAACACATCTGCCAGTTTGGGGATGACCCACGTCAGCAAAAAGGTGACCGCCAGCAGCGCGACACTGATCAGGACGAGTGGATAGGTCAGCGCCGCCATTATCTGGCTGCGGCGCACCTGCTCTTTTTCCATAAAATCGGCAAGGCGCGTCATTACGCCAGCTAGCTGGCCGGACACCTCACCGGAGTGTACCATGTTGGCATACAGCGGCGGAAACTGTTTCGGGAATTTGCGAAGTGCGTCCGAAAGCGGCTGCCCCGCTCGAATATCGCCCTGCATCATCACCAGCATTTCACGAACGATGTCACTCTCAGTCTGATCGATTAGCACTGAAAAAGCGCGATCCATTGGCAGTCCGGCATCCAGCAAGTCCGCCATTTCACGCGTAAAGAGCAAAATATGGAGACGTGTGACTTTTTTGCCGCCGATCGTGATATTGCCGAGGCTTTTTGCTTTCTCATTCGATTTGATCGCGACGGTCGAGGCAGCGCCTGCCGAGGTGGATGACTTTCCAGCACTACTTCCGTTTTTGGCTGTGCCGCTTGCTATCTTGGTCGGATAAACGCCTAGCGCGCGCACTTTGACGGCTGCGTCCGCATTATCGCGCGCCGTAATCGTGCCAGCGGCCGCCTTACCGCTTCTATCCATCGCTTCATACGTAAACTCTGGCATAACCGTCCTGTTCCATCAAGTTCCGCAACATCGAATCATCCGCCTGTTCCCATGGGCATTATAGTATCGTGCTTCAGTCGCTGAAATCTTCGCGCTGGCAGACGCGCAGCACTTCCTGAATCGTCGTCTGTCCCTGCATCACTTTATCGCGCCCATCGGCGAGCATCGTGACCATACCCTGCGTTTTCTGCGTGTACTGTTTAATATCGCCTGCAGAACGACGCTCGACAATCATTCGCCGAATATTCTCATCGACCGTCAGCATTTCATAAATCCCGCTTCGCCCCTTGAAACCGACACCCCGGCATTCGGGACAGCCTTTGCCCCGCATCAGCGGTTGGCGACGAACGAGCTCAGGGTCGATTCCGATCTCGTGCAAAGCCTCGGGAGTCTCTTCATATGACACACTGCAGCGCGGGCAGTTCATTCGCACGAGCCGCTGCGCTACAGTACCGATCAGCGAGGAGGCAACCAGGAAAGGCTCCGCTCCCATATCAAGCAGTCGGGAGACCGCGCCTGCCGCATCGTTTGTATGCAGCGTTGAGAAAACAAGGTGACCAGTAAGAGCAGCTTGAATCGAAATATCGACAGTCTCTTTATCACGAATTTCACCGACCATGATGATGTCCGGGTCCTGGCGCACCATCGAGCGCAGCGTGTTCGCGAAAGTCAGGCCGATGTGCGGCTGTGCTTGAATCTGATTGACGCCGTTCAACTGGTATTCAACCGGGTCTTCGACGGTAATGATCTTTTTTTCGACGCTGTAGATTTCGTTCAGCGCAGCATAGAGTGTCGTCGTTTTGCCAGAACCAGTCGGACCCGTGACAAGAACGATCCCATGCGGCTCTTGAATCAAGCGTCGGAAGTTGCCGAACATCCCGCGCTCCATACCCAGTTCGGTCAAGCCGAGCATTGCGGTCTGCTTATCTAGGATTCGCATTACGACGCCTTCGCCGTACAGCGTCGGAATTGTCGAGACGCGCAGGTCGATCTGCCGCCCGCTGCTACGGATGCGCATTCGTCCGTCCTGCGGGAGTCGGCGTTCTGCAATATTAAGATCGGAGAGAATTTTAATTCTGCTTACTACGGCAGCGTGGAAGCGTTTTGGAGGGGCGCTGACTTCGTGCAGCACACCGTCGACTCGATACCTCACGCGCAGCTCTTTCTCGAACGGTTCTACATGGATATCGGAGGCGCGATCCTGTATCGCCTGATTGATGATTAGATTGACCATCTGGATGACGAGTTCCTCTTTCGCCATCTTCTGCAGGTCGGCGACGTCGAGACTGTCTTCATCATCGACGGCGCGTTCCGCTTCCTGCACATCCTGAATCATGCGCGACATATAGAACTGTTCCGAGGCGCGGCGAATATCTGCGGTCGCAGCCAGCATCGGCGCAATATCGAGTCCCGTGAGCAGGCGAAGGTCATCTAACGCATGAATATCGAGTGGGTCCGCCATCGCAACGACGAGCGTATCGTCGTTGCGATGCAGCGGCACGAGGTGGTGGCGCATCGCAAACTCACTCGGAACTGTCGCGAGCGCAATCGGATCGGGTGGCTCTTGATTGAGGTCGACGATCGGGCAGTCCAACTGACGCGACAGCACTTTCATCAGATTCGGCTCAGAGAGGAAGCGCAGCGCAACGAGTATCTCTCCGATACGTCGCCCGCTCGTATCCCGCCGCTGTTCGGAAAGTGCAGTTTCAAGCTGTTCAGAGGTTACAAGACCTTCTTCGGTGAGAAGTGCACCCAGAAGCGTTCGCCGAAGTTTAAGCAAAGTGGAAATCTCCCGATCAATTCGAACGACAAATCAACAAGAGAGTTAAATCAGAATGAGCGCAGTACAGAAATGGACATCGCTTCGCTTATTGCCGGAGCATACGCATGGCACAAACCAAGTCCGTTCTACGTCATAGTCTAACCATAGTAGATTTACAAGGCGGAATATAGCGCAAAGCGCAGATCAAAAAAGGCATCGCTTGATTCGTGCTCCACTCCATGACGAAGAGTGCCAAAACCGCCTTCTGTTTTTATAGACGAAGTCAATTTAATATGGTTACGTTATTTTCAGAGTATTTTAACGAATAGCTCGCTCGATCCTGTTGCCATTTATTCAGCGTACGATTTCGATTCAGTGAATTGATTTACAGGAATCAGCGATGTAGCAATGTCCTCTGTCATTATTCCATAATTCAAATCGAAGTGAACGCTACACGATAGTACATAGTCCGCAGTTCACAATGACAGGCATACTTCGAAGCTGTGTGACGAATTTCACTTGACAAAATCATGTTTAAAATCTACAATGACTTCATGCTACATCTACACTACATCAGCCGTTGACCGGCTCTCAATCGACTGTATGAATGGACACTGCTTTGCTACTTCAATGGCGAATAAGCGCTGCTGATAGCCGATCGGCAACTTGAAATTGGATTCGCCTGAGCAATTGCAAAATAAGGTACCCCATTTAACCGATGCCGCTCCAGCAATGAGGTGGAGTCGCCGATAATAAGCCACCGAAATAACGATCGATTTGCTCACTTCAACATAGCTGTTCTTTCCAATGCAGTAGAAATGATGCCCATTGTTTTCGAGGCTGTATTCGGGTCGCGTAGAGGATAGCCAATCTCGTCACTAGGTTGAGCTAGCGTCGCAGGTTAAGCAGGGGTTCCAGTGTGGTGATGCAACAAGAACAGCGACCGACCGTCGTCCAACGGATCGATCCAAAAATCATTCAGGCGAACAGCGTCCTACAGCTCAATTCGATCGAGCTGATGCAGTTTATCGAGGATGAGCTGCTCGACAATCCTGCCCTCGAAACACTCGAGGATGGCTGCGACGGGGCTTGCCTGGCTTCCGACCTCTGTCCTTATTGCAGGCCAGATCGCTCTAAAGAGACGGTTTTATACACGGAATCGACCGATTCAGGTGATCACGAGATCGAATATGACAGTTATGGAGCCGCGGGACAATCAGACGCGGACGACTATGATTTCGTGAGCAATCTTGAAGCGGAGACGACACTCCAGGACCATCTGCTCGGGCTGCTTCGCACCGCTGTTTTCTCAGAGGAATATCCGATTGGCGCGTATATCATCAACAGCCTTGATGAACGTGGCTGGCTCGATGAGCCGCTCCAAAGCATAGCCCGCCAGCTTGGAGTGGATGAAACAAAAGTCGAGCAGATGTTGACTGTCATTCAATCTTTCGACCCTCCAGGCATCGGGGCGCGCAGCCTACAGGAATGCCTGTTACTGCAATTGTGTCAGCTTCGCGACCTCTCTCCAGAACAAAATCCTACGCTGGCACTTGCCGAGGCGCTGGTTCGCGACCATTTCGAGTTCGTGACTATCAACCGCTACACTCGGCTTGCTCGTGCCGTTAAGGTACCCCTCAGCAACATAATGGAGGCGATCACGCTGATCCGAACTCGCCTGACTCCCTCGCCAGCCAGCCAGTTCCGCCCACAGTGGTCATCCGCTCGCGACACCAAATCAAGTGTACGCGCTGACGTGATCGTCCGTCGCACCGAGCTTGGTTATGAGATCGAGGTGCCTGGTGTCGAAGCGCAGATGCTCAGTGTCAGCGCACAGTGGCGCGAAACATACAAGCAGATCAAAAGTGGTGTTGGGCGGCATACCGAAGAGCAAAAACGTCAGGTAGTCGAGTACGTGGATCGTGCCGAGCGATTCATTCAGAATCTTGTACAGCGCCGACAGACTCTGCGCTTGATTACCAAGTGTATCGTCGAATGTCAAACGGGATTCCTCGAGACAGGTTCTCACCGGTTTCTACGTCCCCTTACGCGTACGCGCATTGCGCGCATGCTGGACATTCATGAATCGACCGCCAGTCGCGCCACTGCTAATAAATATGTGCAGCTTCCCAATCAGGAAGTCGTCAGCTTCGACCTCTTTTTCGACGCCTCACTCTCGATCAAAAACTCAATTTGCGATATCGTTGCCAATGAAGATCCTTCCGACCCGCTTTCCGACACACAGATCGTCGACGCGCTAAAAGAGCGAGGTATCGACGTCGCGCGCCGCACTGTCGTGAAGTATCGCGAACAGCAAAAAATTCTCTCCTCCGCACACCGACGACGCTAAAACATATTGCCGACGTCCGATGCTCTCGTCCTGTACATCCCACTTGTTCTGTCGCCTGTTGCGCCGACTCTTTCTTCAGCCTGTTTATCTGTCTCGAACCTGCCAATAATACCGGTATATTTCGACTTTACAGGGAACAGAATGTCTCGAACAACCGCCATCATTCAAGCGAGCTGTGACTCGTGCCGTTTGCCCAATAGAGATCTCGTGGAAATCGCGGGTCACCCGATGCTCTGGCATACGATCAATCGCGTCCGTCGCGCTCGCCGAATCAGGCACATCACAGTTTCAACTACGACGAACACTTCAGATGACCCGATCGCAGCATTCTGTGAGGAACACGGTATCAACTGCCATCGAGGCAGACCCGATGATGCTCTGGATCGCTACTGGAGCGGGACTTGTGCTGCTGGTGCTGATGTGATCGTACGCTTGAACGCCGATTGCCCGCTAATCGACCCTCTGCTCATCGATAGCGTCATCGCCCGGTTCTTCAGTGGCGCCTTCGACTATGTTTCCAATCTTGATCCGCCGACTTTTCCCGACGGTCAGGACATCGAAGTTCTGTCATATGACGCCCTGCACCGCGCCTGGCGAGAGGCGGAGTGGCGCTCGGAACGAGAGCACGTGACCACATATATTCGCAACAACGCCACAGACTTCCGTAGTTCGAATATCTGCGGGGATTTTGACCGTTCCGGTTTGAGGCTGCGAGTCGATTCACTCGAAGACCTCGCAGTCGTTCGTGCGATCTTTCACGCACTCGAAGGGGCGGATTGTTACGCAGTGGATGGCATGTGGGCGAATGACGCTGAGATATTCTCGCTCGATGCAATCTGCAATCTGCTCAATCACTCTCCGGAACTTCGTGCGCTGAACGCACATATTCTGCGTGACGAAGCGTATACGCGCGCGTTGGCGACGGACGCTCTCGTCCAAAAGCGAGGCAATTTCGACTGGCATCGCGTCGCTGCTTAACACGCGTTGAAACTATTGTGACAGTGCACTGTATCCTGCATGTAGTACACTGTCACCCTCCATCCTGACTTGAGGTGCTGTTGGATAGCACTGTTTGTGAATAGCAATTCTTTTTGCTCTAGCGCATGGATGCTGCGGACAGAAGGAAGCTAAAAAACCGAAAGACGATGAGGAGCAATCATGGAGGATCTATTCGACGTGCCGGGCGTTGTTACCGTAGTGCCTGCGCGCATGAGCGCGCGGCGGTTACCTGGCAAAGTTCTGCTCCCACTCGGCGATGCAACAGTACTCGGACAGGTAGTCCGTCGAATTCGCGCCTCGGGGCTGACAGGGCGCGTGATTGTGGCAATACCGGAAGGCGAAGCCGATAAGCCACTTCAAGAATGGTGTGCTGCACATCAGATCGACTGCTACGTGGGCAGCAGAGACGATGTTGTCGGCCGTGTGCTGGCTGCGAGTCTCGCGTACGAAGCAGCTTTCGTGGTTTGTTGTCCGGCGAACCGGCCACTGATCGAGCCGCGGATGCTGTGGGCGAGCGCGCGGTATGCCAGCGACAGCGGCATGGATTTCGTAACCGTTGCGAGACTGCCGCAGGGTGCCGCTGCCGATGCGATGCCAATACGCACGCTTCGCAACGCGGCAAAATTGCCAGTCGGGGCAGGCAGGCGTGACGACTTCAATGCGGCTACGGGAGATAATCCGGATCTCTTCGAGCGAGCGATGCTGCCCCCGCCGCCACGTTTCGCGCGTCCCGACTTGCGCTTTACATTAGAGACGCCAGACGA
The DNA here is from genome assembly GCA_038216735.1 of Chthonomonadales bacterium. Taxonomy (GTDB): domain Bacteria; phylum Armatimonadota; class Chthonomonadetes; order Chthonomonadales; family Chthonomonadaceae; genus JBBQPY01. Next base: position 48,414 of record JBBQPY010000002.1, on the reverse strand, counting down.
CTATTCCCTGATGTGCCGCATCTATCGGCATGTGCCTGCAGCGGAAAACGGAACGATATCGCTCGAAGATGCAATCGCCTATATCGATGCCAACCCACGCTTACTGGTACAGGGCAATCACAGTCATGCGATCGTCCGCGCTGCCTGAATCTGGTGTCTGCAATGGTGTAGTCACCTGGGCAATAGGCTTAGATAAATTAAGGGCACAATCACAAGCGCCTCCGGCACGTATTCGCCGGAGGCGCTTGGTTTTTGTTTACCATCGCAACCAATTGAGTTTAAACATAGGGCTTGCGCGGCGAACCGGGCAGTGACAGGTTCGGACGATCGGCAAAGGATGGTCGAACCGGTGGGTTTCGCTCCAGCTCTTCGAGGATCAACGCGATCGCTTTTGCCATTTGAGGATCTTCGCCGCGTACATAGTCCTGAGGCGTAATGTCGATATCGATATCTGGATCGGTGCCATAGTTTTCGACGCCCCAACCCACATCCTCGAACCAGAAAGAGTATTCCGGCTGCGTCGTAACTGCGCCGTCGGCAAGCGGATTGCGCGGCGCAATCCCGATCACGCCGCCCCAGGTTCGTTTACCGATCAGCGGGCCGAGCTTCATGAGTTTGAAGACATGACTAAATATATCGCCATCGGAACCCGCAAATTGATTCGTCAGCGCGACCATCGGGCCACCTACCGAAAAGTTCGGATATGGGTCGGGCTGGCCCCAGCGCGAAATGTCGTAGCCCACCCGCTTTCTCGCCAGCTTCTCTATTAGAAGCTGCGAGACATGCCCGCCTCGATTGTAGCGGACATCGACGATCATTCCGTCCCTCGAAACTTCCGATAGATACAATCGGTGGAATTCCGCATAGCCGTTCGCGCCCATATCGGGGATATGAACGTAGCCGATACGTCCGCCCGTCGCTTCGTGGACATGGCGTCGATTGTCTTCGACCCATTCGCGATAACGCGCTCCGAATTCGGAGCGCAGGGTTTTGACAACCACGTCTCGCGCATTTCCTTCCGCACCCTCGACAGTCAGGGTGACCTCGCTATCGGCTTGATGAACGAGCAGAAACTGAGGGGTTATCGTTCTCCCTACCCTTTTTCCATTAATCGCCTTCAGCTTATCGCCGACTTTGATGTTGATGCCGGGCCCATTCAGCGGCGAATCGGCGCGGGACTCACCAGCGGTTCCCTGCACGATCCGCGTAATGCGATAGTCGTCCGCAATCGGGTCAAAAGCATAATCTGCCCCGAGAAATCCCTGCGGGTATGACGGCTCGGTCCGATAGTCGCCGCCCATTTCGTAGGCATGAGACGTACCTAATTCGCCCTGCATCTCCCAGAGCAGATCGGAGAATTCACCGCGTGTACCAAGGCGGTCGATCAGCGGCGAATAGCGCTCCCAGACGTGATCCCAGTCGATCTGGGACATATCCTCTGTCCAGAAATACTCGCGCTGCAATCGCCATGCTTCACGCGCCATCTGCTGCCATTCAACTCCCGGCTCGACCGAAACCTTTATGCGCTTGAGATCGACATAACCACTCTTGCGTCCTGGTTCGCTGCCGCCTTTTTCATCGGGCTTCTCACCTGCTTTTACGATGCGCAGTTTGCGTCCCGCACGATAGATCAGCATTTTGCGATCATGGGACAAGTCAAATTCCGAAACTCCGTTGATCAAGGTGTCATGCTTCAGATCCTTGAAATCAAAGACTTCGAGTGTCCCGCTCGGGCCTGTTTCTCCATTTCGTTCCGCAAGCGCACTCTCGACCGGGTACGAAGTGAACAGCGCCTTGCCTTTCAAGCCCGCAATCTGGCCGTAGATGCCTTCGGGAACAGGGAAGGCAAGGACGCGACGCGCAATGCCTTCGAGGTCGATCAGTACCGGTTCCGGTTTCTTCTTGTCGTCTTTTTTAGCGTGCGCAGCGTCGACAGCGTCTGCTTCAGACGTCTCGTCACCGCTTCCATCACCCGCCGATTTTTCAGTTTCACCGCTATCGTTTTTGCCGTCTTCTTTGTCTTCCCCTTTTCCCTCTTCCTTCTTTTCGCTCTTGTCCTCTGCGACAGAACCAGGAGTCAGAATGAAAGGGGAGGGAAGGTCTGCGCGGAGCGTTAGCAGATAGGGCCGAACGCCTTTCGGGAAGCCGAGGTCGAAATGGAGCCTGTCATAGACTGGTTTCAGATCGCGCATGCCAAGAAAATAAAGATACTTGCCTTCCGGGTCGAACGCTGGGTCCATATCGTGCAGCACTGGCTCAGTAATCGTGTGTGTCTCACCAGTTGTTCGATCCCACAGGCGCAGCTCGGTCGCATAGGCATTCGTCGCATAGCCGTACGCAAGCCAGCGACCATCCGGCGACCAGTCCATACCATTGATATTGCCGGCGGGACTGCGATCGCAAACTTGAATCGATTTTGCTTCGAGATCGATGAAAAGCAGTTCGTTACGGTGGTTGCTGAGAGCGACATGATCTGCAGCGGGAGAGATGGCGATTCGTGTAGGTCTGCCGATATCGAGCCCCTCGATTCGGACAGAAGCGTCCGAGCTAAGTGGCTTGAAGACCTCCAGGTGGTCGATGCCTCCCTCGTCCAGTACGGAGACGACACGCTCGCCGTCGTTTAGCCAGCTGGTCATCCGATACCGCACGGGACTGTATTCGCCCCCCTGCTGAAGGACGGGTCCCTCGAAATTGCCGAGCGTAAAGCTTTTACCGCGCACATTGAGCGCGACAGAGTGTCCTTTCGGGTGCAGGCTGTATCCTCCCAGATACTTTGCCGCTTCAACGAACCGACGCTGGCGTGGCACACGCGGGCTGTAATACGCGACTTCGACGCGACGATCGGAGCTATCGGACGGATCATAAATGAAGAGGTCTCCGCCCGCATGATAGACGATGCGTTTGCCATCCGTATTCGGAAACCGCACGAAAAAATCATCACGCTGCGTTAGCTTCTGAATATCTCTGCCGTCCGTCGAACAGGAATAGAGGTTGCCTATTCCTTCGTGGTCGGACAGAAATATGATCCGATCTCCAAACCACATCGGACGCGCCACGTTGCCTTTCAGGTCGAGCATGCGTCGAAAGGAGCCACCGCCTTCGGCATCGATCCAGATGTCTCCCGCGGTGCCCCCACGATACCTTTTCCAGCGGGCCGGGTCGTTATTGTTGCGTCCGATCACCGTCCGACCCCCCTCGCCGATCGAGATGCTGACGGCGGGACCCACCGGGTAAGATTCGGGCAGACCCCCTTCCGGGGAAACCGACTGCACCCATCCAATACGGTCGAAGGCCTGTTTCGCGTCCGTTGAAAATAGGATTTTCGTACCGTCAGGCGTCCAAGCGAGCACAGTGCTTGTCACGCCGAGATAGGTGACCCGATGGACTGGTCCGCCTTCAGCAGGCATGGTATATACTTCGCTGTGCCCTTCTTCGCGTCCAGTGAAGGCAATCGTTTTGCCGTCGGGCGAGAAGTGCGGATGGCTGATCGCACCGAGATTGGCGGTCAGCCGGCGCGCTATGCCGCCCGCCGCGGAAACGGTCCAGAGATCGTCTTCCGACGTAAAAACAACGGTATCATTATGGATTGCTGGGAATCGGTAATAACCGGGGCTGCTCATGGAATGCTCCTGTGCCTCGCATGGGGTTGGGAATATTTTTGTCTTTCAAAAGCCAGGCTTCGAAAGTGTACTTCGAAAGTGCGTCGACAAACGTACTGATTAGTGTACCGCATCGAAAACCAAAGATGCAGTGAATATGGTGTCCGATCGCTGAATTCAGCGAAACGCTGACGGCTAACGCATGGCAGCTTTGATGAAACCAGTGTGACATAGTTCATAGCGGTACTACTTTGAAGAGGGGTATTATAGAAAGATGCTGATTCCCGCCGCGAAGTGGTCTCCGCTCGAAGGCTGGTTTGGAACCTACACGAAACGCTACTTGCAGCGCAGTTTTCACACGATCCATTTACTGGGCAGTCTGCCGAAATTATCCGACAGAGATGATCTTCCCCTGCTCGTCTGCCTGAACCATGCCAGTTGGTGGGATGTGATGCTGGGTTTTCATCTGCAGCACGAGCTTTTTGGCTGGGACTGGTACGGCGTTATGGATGCGCGACAGCTGCAGCGTTACAGCATCCTGCGGCATGTCGGCATGATCGGCGTAGACCGTACCAGCCTTGCGGGAGCCAAAGAGTTCCTGGACCATGCTACAGCGCTACTTGGTGGTAAGCGGCGCTCTTTGTGGCTGACCCCGCAAGGGGAGATGCTTTCTCCTCGCGGCCGGCCCATACATTTCCAGTCCGGTATTGGACATCTGGCAGCCGCCCTCGGTGAATTCCAATTCGTTCGTATCGCTCTGCATTATGAACACTGGAATGAGCGCGCGCCAGAAGCATTCGTGCATATCGCGCCGGCAGAGATATATTCTCACAGTCAGGGTGCATTCGATCGAAAAGCCTTTGTGTGTTTACAAGAACGCCGGATGGAACTGGAGGTCGACGCGCTGCTCCTTGCAGCTGAATCGCGCAATCCGCTCCTGTTTAGTCCCTTGCTGCGAGGGTCATCTGGTATCAGTCCTACTTACGATCTGATTCGCGCGGCTGCTGCAAAAGTGCGTGGAAAAGCATATAGCCAGGAGCATGGGGAGGTCGTTACTCCTCAATGGAAACACAAATGACCTTTTCACCGTCGAAACTGCGTCAATATGATGTCGTATTGAAAAGTGATCGTGCGAACGTTAAAAGGCTGATTTCTCAAAGTCGTATCGAAGCCGAAAATCGTGTGCAAGGAGAGTTTGATGCGAGATGAGTCATTCGAGTTTTTAAAGCGTATTGTAGATACTCCTGGTCCTTCGGGGTATGAGCAGCAGGTGCAGGCAGTCTTCCGGGATGCAGTGCGCCCTTATGCCGACGAGGTGCGCACCGACATCATGGGCAGCGTAATCGCCTCCAAAAATGCGCAGGCGCAACCGCGGGTGATGCTCGCGGGTCATGCCGATGAGATCGGTTTTATCGTGCGCTTCATCAGTGACGACGGCTGTCTTTATTTCGGTCAAATTGGTGGACACGATGCCGTAGTAGCCGTCGGGCAGCGAGTGAATGTGCATACGAAAACGGGACCGGTACTCGGCGTACTGGGGCGCAAAGCGGTGCATCTTCTCGAGTCAACCGAGCGAGACAAAGTGCCGAAAACGGACGATTTGTGGATCGATATCGGAGTTTCGACTAAGAAAGAGGCGGAGGAACTGGTTCAAATCGGCGACTGCGTGACGTATGCGCAGGATTTGCAGCGTTTACAGGGCGAGCGGGCGACAGCGCGCAGTTTCGACAACAAAATGGGCTGTTGGGTGATCGCGGAAGCGCTGCGGCTGCTCGACGGCAAAAAACTCGCCTGCAGCGTGTTCGGTGTCTCGAATGTTCAGGAAGAGATCGGCCTCAGGGGAGCGCGGACAGCTGCGTTCGGCATCGAGCCGCTCGTAGGCATCGCCACCGATGTCGGTCATGCGATGGACTTTCCTGGCGCAGACAAGAAGCGTGTCGGGGATATCAAACTGGGTGGCGGACCGATCATCGGTCGCGGCGCGAACATCAATCCCAAAGTTTTTGAAATGCTCGTACAGACCGCTCGGGATCTTGAAATCCCACACCAGATCGAAGCTTTTGGCGGAGGCACCGGCACCGACGCGAACGCGATGCAGATCAGTCGCTCGGGGATGGCGACGGGCTTGATTTCGGTTCCACTCCGATACATGCACACGCCTTGTGAGGTGATGTCGCTTGACGATATCGAGAACACGGCGCGACTGATGGCTGGATTTGTCGAGCGCGTCACTCCCGACATCGACTGGACGCCCTGACCCAAACCCTTACCCGGCCCCCCTCTTCCATAAGCTTCGGTAAGAGGGGGTGTTGATGGCAGATGTTAAACCCCAGCTCTGGAGTTGCAAAGTCCGACACCACGGGCAAATGCAACATCTGCCGGTAGCAGTCGCCCCTCTCAAGTGAAGAATGAATCGAGAGGACGCAGAATGAGGTTAATTCAGCAGCCGCTTTGCTATCATATCGTAGCGGATATGTGTCGGGCGATCAGCGTGAAACACCTCTTTTCCATCGACATAGATACCGTACCCCTTGAAACCCTTCTCAATATGTGAGCCCTTCGCGTCATAAGCCAGCGTTACATCATGCCCGCGATATGCCTGACCGTCGAGCAGATAGTAAGACCAGGTGCCCTTTGGCAAGAGCGGGTCGATCTCGAGTATGTTATCGGCACGGGGTACGAGCCCGAGTAGATGCCGGATGAGAGGATCGATCCAGGTCGAATGGTTGTAATCTCGTTGCGCCGTCTTCCACGCGCCCGTGTCCCCATTGTAGTACTCCCCCGTCCAGGGATAGCGACTGTCCCCTTGGCGATACTGAACTTTCGTAAAACTATCGAACAGCTCGAATAACTTTTCACGTGTCAGTGCGCAGGCAGCATAATGGCGCAAAGTATTCGCCATTGCCGTCAGCACCAGACTGTTGGCGTGCGGCCAAGACGGTCCATTCCACATACACGCGCTGCCGCCGAAACTGCCGACTGGCCAGCCATTCTGCGCGAAGGCAGGACAGTCCTTCGCAGTCGAGGCAAGCGGATAAGTCGTCCAGAATAGCTTGGGATCGAGCGCCGCATTCCAGGCGGTTTCATAGCCTTTGCTCTGCGGCGGCATATCGAACGTAAATGGATAAAGACCGATGATCTCTTTCGCTGGAGCAGGCACGCCATCTGACGCGCGCAGCGAAAGGAACCAGTGCGCATCGGCGTCCCACATCTGAGAAATGAGCGCGTCGCGAGTGTCATCCGCCAGTTGCTGAAGTCGCGCTGCATCATCTACGCGACCGATTTCGCGGTAAACGCGCGCGGCGGTCGTAGCGTTCGCATAGTTATAGGCGCTCAAGTCGACGCGGCGGAGGGGTGTCATGTACTTGCGATCGGTTCCATCCTGCCCGCCCGTCTGGTAATCAGCAAATGAAAAAAAGGAAGGCTGCCACTCCATTCCCGTCCACCAGTGACTATCCACGGCGAGCAACGGACTGTCTCTACCGCCGAATTCACCATAAACCTTGCGCCACCCTTCAGCGTTGCGCGCGAGCGTGTCGGCAAGAGAAGCAAGAATTTTACGGTCAGGATGCACGAGATATGCATCCCACGCCGTCGAGGCTATCCAATCCGTATACTGTCCGCCTTGCTGTCCCTGCGGCGTGATATGGCTCGGAAAAACGCCATCCGGACGCGGATTGTCCGTCCAGGTTTGCACGCCACCCCACGTATAAGAGGGATCGCGGAGCCAGCGCGATTCGGTTATCTGATGTCCCGCGCCGTAGGAAATCACATTGGCATACCAGTCGGCAGTCCAGCGTCCTTCGGCAAACGCGCGATGCTGCATCTTGCCTAGATGCGGGTTCATACTGTTCTTCTTGACGTTGTACCAGCGATGCGCGTACATCTTCGTTGTCAACGGGTCCGAACACGCGAAGCTGGCTGTATTGGTATCGAACCAGTTTTGGTAAGCGCTTAACTGCTGCTTCAGAGGATCGGCAGTAGACAATGCACTCTTCAAGTGACTATCTGCTTCCGCTTTCGAACCAGCGACCGCACAGGCAAACGTAAAAATAACTGAGCGTTGTGGCGCAATGTCGGTGACAAATCCGCTCCCAGTCATCGTGCCATCCGTTCCTGATGCCGCCAGATAAAGCGGAAACCCCTGTACGCTGCGCTCGTCGGCGAATCCATGCTGAGTTCCGCTCAGATCCGAATCCATGCGGATGGCGAAAGGCAGTATCGCGTTCGTTGGATTGGTCACCTTGATTCGTGAGACCAGCACATCGTTATCAGTGATCCATTTGTCGCCCTCGACCAACAGTCCTGCCGATTTCGCATCTCGCTTGAGAGAGGAAACGTCACGTGGGGCATAATGTGGATCGAAGCCGTACAAACCGGTGTAGAGATTCGCGCCGCGATGATGAAATTTAACGCGCAGTTGTTCACAACGCACGGGAATTGGAAACGTAAAACGCTGCTCATCACGCTCCGGACCAAGTTGTACAGCCATGTTCGCGGCTTTTCCCTGAACATTCTGTTGCGGATCACTCTGTCCGGGGATACGTTCCCATGCTCCATCACGGTAGATCTCGAAGTCGGAACTGCTCGGCGGAGCACAGCCCCCACCCTGCTCGAAATCGCTGTAGAAGTACAAGTCGACGCCCGTCAGAGTACGCCGTTTAGCGAAATCGACAGTGTAAATGTCCTCGCGATTTCCGCTGCTCCAACTCGTCCAGCGCTTTTCGGGTTTGAATGGTTTGGACAGAGGGTTGGCGGTGTTGTCCGTCGTGTAGGTAAAAGAGGCAGTTGCCGAAATGTTTTCCTGAGGTGCGCCAATCATATGCACGTGACTCGGCATATATTTTGCCGAAGTGACGCCGTAATTCAGACCGCCCGCTGTCACGATCAAATCGAACGCTTTGAGGTTCGTGATATAGAGCAGGTGAACGTTATCAGGAAACGCCCATCCCTGTGGACTCGTCGCCCATACCCGATCACCGCTCGATCCGAAGGGAACATCGCTGTCATAGGGTCTCGCCAACATCGTGTCGATGTCAGGCACACTGTTTGCGAAAATATGATGCGTCAGCGGTTTTTGCGCTTCTGTCGCTCCACCAGGGGCAGCTGTCAACGCCGCCAGCGCAAAAAATCCGACTGTATTGATCCACTGCACTCGATTCATGTCGCTCCTATTCGCTCCCCATTGACAGGATTTACTCGGACTAAGTGGCTTGCTGGCATTGTCCCAATAACAGATGGGAGTCCAACCTGTCAATCAACGTCAGTTTCGGGGGAGCATTGGCGGGTCGAAGGTCTTCAGCGCCTCGACCAGTTCCCGCACCGTCGCAGCGGATTTATGCAGCGCCTCATGCTCATTGGCAGTCAGTTCCATCGGAATAATCTGCTCCACTCCGTTCGCGCCGATGATCGCTGGCAGTCCCAGATACAGATCGCTGACGCCATAGCCGCCCGCGTTATCTCCGGTATAGACTGCGCACGGGAGGATCCGCTTGCGGTCGTTTAGGACCGCGTCGATCATCTGGGCGAGAGCGGCAGACGGCGCATAGAACGCACTGCCAGTCTTGAGGAGGCCAACAATCTCGCCGCCACCTTTTCGAGTTCGTTCGACAATTTGTTCCAGTCGATCCGCAGGAATCATTTTTGCTACCGGAACGCCCCCGATGTTCGTGCTTCCGAGCAACGGAACCATATCATCGCCGTGCCCGCCTAATACATAGGCATTGACTTCCGCGACGCTGACATTTGTCTCAGCGGCAAGGAAAGTCCGGAACCGCGCCGTATCGAGAATACCTGCCTGACCGAAAACACGCTCTGGGGGAAAATCGGTATTGTGCAGCGCGACATGACACATCGCATCGAGCGGGTTGGTCAGCAGAATCAAGATTCCGTCCGGAGATTTTGCGCAGGCGTTGCGAGTACATTCAGCGACGATACCGGCATTGACTTTGAGCAGATCGTCTCGGCTCATACCGGGTTTGCGCGGCAGTCCACTGGTAATGACGATTATATCGCTATCAGCAGTCAGGTCCCATCCGTTCGTACCAACGATTTTAGCGTCGGAACCGATAATCGGCATCGCTTGAAGCATATCGAGCGCTTTGCCCTGGGGCATACCTTCCTGAATATCGTACAGAACGATATCGACGTCCCCACGCTCCGCCAACCAGTGCGCCAGCGTAGCGCCGGTCTGACCCGCACCCACGATTGTCACCTTCTTACGCATAATTATTCTCTGCCTCTCTTGAATCAAAATACCACAACTCACATAGCATGAAGGATAACCAGCTATTCTGCGAAAATGCCGGTAACGGCGACCAGCAAATCGGAAAACTGAATAGACTGTACCATTTCAGCCTCTGTGTAGACACGCATCGATGCGACTGCCTCGACAGTCAAGTTCAGCACCTCTACAGTTCGCTTGCCGGGGCTGACGACCCAGCACTCCAAGACACCAACGCTCTGATAGTCGGCGATTTTATCGGTAAGCACTTTTTTAGTATCGCTTGGGGATAGAATTTCGACAACCAGTTCCGGTGCAGGGCTTATCGGGGCAGGATCAGTATTCGGTGGGTTTTGCTCCAAACGGAAATTGCTGATGAACAATACATCGGGTTGCCGAGTACGTAGTGGACTGTGTCGAATCAGAATATCGCAGGGGGCTATCAGCACCTCACCATTCTCAAACTGCCTCTGATAAGCATCGAAAAATTTAGCGAGATTCAAGAGTATGCGCTGATGGCGACGATTCGGATTTGACACAATACGTACTCCGTCCAGTATATCGTAACGCTGATTGACTTCGCCCTCGTCAATATACTGCTCGTACGTCAGAAGCTGCGATAGATTTCGTATTGCGACTGCCATATCTCCGAACCTCCGTCCTTACACCGTTCACGAAGCGAACTCAGCTTCTCCCTTCCCGAACGAATCGCTTTCACGTTCGGGAAAGGAGACCCGAGTACTTTGTTTCCAGCCGGATACTGTCCAGTTCTATATTCACTATGAGAACTGCCAGCCGGAAACCAGAAATCGTAAACTAAGCTTCCATTTTGCGGATGATCGCGTCCGCCATCTCATTGGTGCCAACAGCGGTCGGATCGGTGCGATCGGGCTTCATATCATACGTGACGTCTTTGCCCTCAGCGATCACATCGGCGATCGCCTTTTCAAGACGATCCGCTGCTGTTTCTTCTTTCAGGTGGCGCAGCATCAGTACGCCCGACAGGATCAGCGCAACAGGGTTGACTTTGTTCTGTCCCTTGTACTTTGGCGCAGAGCCATGCGTTGGCTCGAACAGTGCAGCATTCTCGCCAATATTTGCACCGGGTGCGACCCCCAGACCGCCAACCAGACCCGCGCAAAGGTCAGAGAGTATATCTCCATACAGGTTCGGCAGGGCGAGTACGTCATAGAGTTCGGGCTTCTGCACCAGCTGCATGCACATATTATCGACCAGCACTTCCTGATACTCGATATCAGGGTACTCCTTCGAAACCTCTTCACCAACATGGAAGAACAGACCGTCCGTGTACTTCATAATGTTGGCTTTGGCGACAGCGCTGACCTTTTTGCGCCCATTGGCACGCGCATAGTCGAAAGCGAATTTGAAAAGTCTGCGCGAGCCGAAAGCGGAAATCGGCTTGATCGAAATCGCCGCATCGCTGCGGATTTTGCCGGGACCCGCCATCTTGATGATCTCGGCGGCTTCCTGCGAGCCCGCTTCGTACTCGACGCCCGCATAGAGGTCCTCAGTGTTTTCGCGGACAATGACGAGATCGACGTCCTGATAACGTGAACGAATACCAGGGTAGTATTTGCACGGGCGCAGACAGGCGTAGAGGTCGAGTTCTTTTCGAAGCGCAACGTTTACGGAGCGAAAACCGGTTCCGATCGGCGTGGTGATTGGGCCTTTGAGCGCGACTTTATTACGGCGGATGCTTTCGATTACAGAGGGGGGCAGCGGAGTGCCAGCCGATTCCATGATATCGACTCCCGCCTCCTGAACGTCCCAGTTGAAGGCGACTCCCGTCGCCTCCAGTACTTTTCTTGCGGCAGCGACCAGCTCGGGTCCCGTTCCATCGCCGCGAATCAGCGTTACATTATGTGCCATGATGCTTCTCCTTCCAGGGTTGATACTGCAGAGGTAGTATTCGCGTTCAAGCGGCGCATTCCCTTGTTGAAAAACGTAAGTGTATAAGAATCAGTACAATTTGATGAAAGAACTCATTGAAAACCATCCGTGTATAAAAATCAGTACAATTTGATGAAGGAAAGCAATGTAGAGCCGGCAGGCGGAGAAAGATATGGGCGACCGAAGCCGATAATTCGCTATCATTTGCGAGCGTCCAGGGAAGGAACCGCAATGGTAGATCAGAGGGGGAGCAGACAGCATGCGCGAGCGGTTGCGCCATCAGGTCGGTGCGATAGAGCTCGCTCATGAATGTTTGCATATCCGGTTCTCTGCGCCGGCTGAAATAGTTGGCGTAGGGGAACGACACGGGCTGGCATGGGGAGCAATGCGGTGGCAGCGACAGTCGAAGGTTGGACACTGCTGACGCAGTAAGTGGTAGTCGCTTTGGAAGCTAAAAGGCGATTTGCGGCTGGTGGGGACAGAGGGACCTGCCCAGATCAGCTGCCCACGCTGGTACGTTCGCCGATGACTGTGATTCATGCGGCTCCCGCACCCCATGCCCAACCGCGCCTATCAGTTGAGGTTATTTGCCCTCAGGTATTTGGTCGATTCGATACCGACTGCCAACGGTCATGCCGATTGTCACTGCAACACCTGCTGGCAATTCGAGGACAGCGCGACAACGCTTTATCGGCAGACATATCTGCCATGGCTTTATGTTCTCAGCTATACGCAGTACGATCCCCGCACGATCCAGATAGACGACATCGATCGCAAATTGCATGAACCATGTATGAACGCCGTTGCATGGTTCGAGCCACAGCCCCGAGTTAGAAGAGAGACTGCCACGTCCAAGCAAACCCACACCGCGCTGCCAGACGCCTTGCGCGATCTCGAGATGTTCCAGGACAATTCGCCCCGAATCCGATTCCCGAAGGATTGTACTCATTGCACCTTGGAGGGCAGAAGTCGTCCTGTCTTTCAAGATACCCTCAACTCAGACATTCCCTCACACATTTCTGTGATCCTTCTGCCGATCAATTGCTCGGATCGTCCCGCCATTTTACGTGACCGTCAGCGTACATGATTGCCGAGCCCCCAATACCAGCGATCGAACCAATTTCAGTATCTGCAGGATTGGTGATCGAAGCGAGTGTTTTGTCTTCGAACGAGTAGTTGAATCCGTCTGTGGAATCTTCGTTCTTGAGGTACGGCATGATAACATCTTTCGTATCACCTCCCGCGCCAGGAAACTTTTCATCGTAATCTTGGACATACATCATAATGCCGAGAGCAACCAGCTTTGCGTTTTGTAGCGCGTACTGGCGCATTTCCTGCAAAAACGCGGCTTTCGTCACGACCGAGAGCGGCGTAAACCAGGCCCGATTCTGAGCCGTATACAATACTCCAGAACCGTTGGCTGCCAGCACCCCTCGATCGACATCCGCTGCAACTAAACAGCGTGGGACAACGGAGGGAGCAGTCGATTCCAGCCAGAGAGGATGCACTGTCTGCTCGGTTCCCTGCTCTTTGATTTTTGCTTTAGTCTGTTTGATACGCAGTCCTTTGTACGACTTCAGTGGCTCGGGCGGGCTCGCAAATTGTTTGGGCGCCTGGTCGAGTTTCGTGAGCGCACCGGTCTGCAGATCGACGCCAGCCCATACGGGGATAATGCCAGTCTTTACACCTTTTGCATCGAGCACTGACTCACTGAATTGCACTACCAGTTGCGAGCCATCTCCAGTCCACAATGCGGCTGGATAAGTGTATTCCTTGGGCAGATCGATCGTCTGACCGACCGTCCCATCCTCTCGTACAACACGAATCATATGTGTAGATTCGGAGTGTATCAATGAAATGTTTTTCGTCGGGCTGATCCAAGTTGTATCCCCTGCTGCTTCCGGAATTTCGCGCACTGCTCCCGTCTTGCAGTTGACCCATAGCGCACCGAGGCGCTGGTGCGGCACAATTTGCGGTGTTCCCTTCTGATCGACATGGGTCATCTCGACCCATCGAAGCGACACGATCGCAGTCTCCGAACCTGGAATCCAATCGACGGAAATACCGCCCTGATCCGCTGCTTCTAGAAACAGTCCATTTTTCCATAAGGAGCGAAGTCGATGTGTATCGGTGTCCCACAACTGGACGGTTACGAGGGGCGGCGGCGAATCGGGTGTCATGCGCTCCGGATGTTCGATCGAGTTCTCACTTATCAGCAGCACCCCTCCACCGGATGGAGTCAGCTCCGTCTTAAGCGCTTTCTGCTGTGTGAGCACCAGCGAGGGCTGCAGGCGGTACGCCACCTTTTCTGTCAGTACGTAACGCGGTTTGGTCGCATTTCTAACGGAATGACGTGGAGCGAGCAGCAAGGCAAACACGGCGATGCCCGCCAGTGCTACGCCTGCCAGATAAGGTTTGCAGCGCATAAGATTTCATCCTCCCAACAAAATTGAACAATATTAGAGAGACATAAAGTGCGGTGTGGCGGAAGGCAAGTGGAGATGCATGACGACGGTCTGCTGCCTTCTTATGTTCAGACTACGTCCTGTGCAGCGATCTAGCTTCACGATTTTCCTGTCGCACACAAAATAATTGTGATACTACGCCATATTCATCGGATCCATATCGATCGTGATGCCCATACGCTCGTCTGGCGTGAGTCGTGAAAGGGCATTCCGAACGATGTCGGATAAAGGAGCATCGAGCGGCGCGCGCAGCGCTACATGGTGACGATACTGGTTTTTGAGGCGCGACAGCGGTGCGGCGGAAGGCCCGATGATCTCGACTTCAGGCGGGGCGGCGCGTTCGAGAGCGGCAGCAAGCGCGGTTGCTCGCAGTTGTGCTTTCGAATCAATCTCGTGGGAGCATATCAGATTGACGAACCGACTGAACGGCGGATAGTTCAACTCTCGCCGAAACTCGATCTCCTGTTTATAGAACGCCCCGTAGTTGTGCGTGACCGCCGCCTGAACCGCATAGTGGTCCGGCGAGAACGTCTGAATCACGACTTCACCGGGTGTGCTGCCACGTCCGGCGCGTCCGGCAACCTGTGTCAGCAGTTGGAAGGTGCGCTCGGCAGCGCGAAAATCGGGCATATTGATAGCTGTGTCCGCACTGACGACTCCGACCAGAGTTACGCCGGGAAAGTCGAGCCCCTTCGCAACCATCTGCGTTCCAATCAAGATATCCGCGTCACCGTGCCGGAAATCGCGCACGATTTTGGTGTGCGCTCCCTTGCGCGAGGTCGTATCCCGATCCATGCGAGCCACACGAGCCGACGGAAAAAGCGACAGAACCTCTTCCTCGACCTTCTCGGTACCTATCCCAAAAGCCTTGACTTTTGCGCTGCTGCAATCAGGGCAGACGGCAGGCACACGTCCCGTGAAGTCGCAGTGATGGCATTTCAGGGAGCGATCATAGGAATGAAACGCGAGAGAGACGGCACAGTTGGGGCATTTAGCCGCCCATCCACAGTCTCGGCAAAGCACGAACTGTGCGTAGCCGCGTCGGTTGAGAAACAGAATCGTCTGCTGTTTGAGTTTCAGCCGATCAGCTATCGCGTCGGTCAGCCGCTGCGAAAACAGAGCCCGCCGCTGTTTGAACTCCTCGCGCAGATCGACAATTTCGACGCAGGGCAGCGGTCTGTTGTCGATTCGCTGAGGCATCTCGATACGCAGGACAGCGCGCTGTGATGTCTTGTTTTTTTGCGATGTGGAGAGTACAGCATGTCCCTGCTGGCCGTCACTCGCAGTGCGCTGTTCCTTTCGAGAAGGTTCGGAATTCAGTCCGGCATTGGCAGTTTTTTGCGGAGTAACGTTGATACCGCGCACGCCGATTGAGGGTGCCTTCTCGGCCGGTTTGGAGGCGGCGATTCCGCCCTCGCTCGCGAAATAGGTTTCCAATGATGGGGTGGCGCTGCCCAGAAGCAGGGTCGCTCCGCACGAGCGGGCGCGCTCTGCAGCCAACTCGCGGGCATTGTAACGCGGGGTGTTTTCCTGCTTATAAGAAGCCTCATGCTCCTCATCGACGACGATCAGTCCAACGTTGCGTACGGGCGCAAAAATCGCGGATCGCGCCCCGACGACAATGCGTGCCGCGCCGGTCTGTATACGTCGCCACTCGTCGTGCCGCTCACCATCCGATAGTTTCGAGTGCAGCACCGCGACCTGCGCACCGAACCGCCCGACGAATACATCCACAACCTGACCCGTCAGCGCAATCTCAGGTACCAGTACGATCGCGCTTCGTCCGCGCTCTAAAGAATGTGCGATTGCATTCAGGTAGACCTCGGTTTTACCGCTTGCCGTGACACCGAACAGGAGTACCGTCTGGGTTTTGCCGCTGTCCAGACACTCGCGTAGTTTTGCGACAGCGTTCGCTTGATTTTCCGTCAGCACTGGGGGCTGCGTGCGCACGATTGGCGCAATCATGGGTGCACGGCGAACCGTTACCTCGCTCGTGACAGCCAGTCCCTTCTCGACAAGACCGCGCAAAGAAGCAGCTGAGGCATCGGCGGCGCGGAGCAGTTCGTCCTGTGGAAGCGGATCTTCCGATCGTTGTGAATGGGCGATCAGTTCGTTTAGCAGTCGCTGCTGCTGCGCACTTCTGCGTCCTGTTCCCGTACCGGCAAGCACTTCCGCCGCTGCACCTAATCGGTAGCCTTTGATGGTCTTACCGACGGTTTTAGCACGGGCGATCGTGCGTGTCTCGATCAGTACGCCTTTCTTGAGCAGCGCGGAATACGCTCCTGCAAAACTCGGCAGTCGCGCCGCGTCTTTGAGATTTTCAAGTTCCGCTTCGCCGCCCAGTGTGTGGAGAGTTTCGACGATATGCGCCTGCGGCACACTCGATCCGACATCACGTCCCCGCAAATCGGGCGATGCAGGACGAACTGTAGCGATAACCTTCGCGCCCAGCATCGCGGGCGCAACACAACGCAACGCCGAAAGAAGATCGCAAACGTAGCGCTCGCTCATCCAGCGTACGGCGTTGAGCTGCTCTTCATTAACGGTGATCGCGTCTTCGACGATCGCGATAATTGATTTGAGTTTTTTCGACAGCGGATCATCAATGGACAACCGACGCCGTGCCAACACATAGCCGAGTGTTTCCCGGCCAGAAAAGGGAATATGGACGCAGTCCCCGATCGATAGTTGATTTTGCATTCTTTCGGGTACCCGATAAGAATAAGAGGGCTGAAGCTGCGGCGCATCGATATCAACCACTATATCGGCGATGTCGATCTCTGCGTACTCTTCCCAGAGACTGTCGGAGTAGTTCTCGATTGTCATACTTTCACTGAATCATTTGCTCTCGATCGTAAAACAGAATAGCTGCGTTATACGGGTCAGGCTAAGTGCCTTGCTTCGACACGAATTAAAAATCATATCCCCTCATTCTCATCTGGCTGGCTCACCTTTTTCCTGTCCCAGGGGAAACGGACTTTCGGCTCCTTACCGGCGATCAGCCGCTGAATATTGGCACGATGCTTGTACAGCGCCATGAGGCACGCCACGACGCTAAAAGCGAGCCGGTACCGATCGCCAGGGTAGAGAAAAGGCATGGTCAGCGGGAGCAGGATAGCGCAGAGAATCGAGCTGAAGGAGACGAACCCAAGCGTCAGAAACGTGATCATGAAGGGCAATGTCGCCATCAGCACATACTTCGGAGCAATGCCGATCAGCGCTCCGAGACTCGTCGCGATCCCCTTACCGCCCTTGAATCCGAGGAACATCGAATAGTTGTGCCCAACGATCGCCAGCAGCCCTGCCAGTATCTGCCACCTCGAATCGAGATGGAGTCCGACGGCAGCGAGTGGGGGAAGCAAGCCCTTGAGAACGTCGAGTGTGAAGACCAATGCAGCCGCTTTCGGTCCGCAGATACGTCCTACGTTCGTCGAGCCGATGTTGCCACTGCCGACAGTGCGTATATCGACGCCGCTCCATTTTTTAGCGATCCACAATCCAAATGGCAGTGAGCCCAGCAGGTAGCTCGCCGCCAACAATAGACTGATCGTCACACTGTGTGTCATATCATTCCGATCTCAATCTCAAAAGTTATAAGCGTCGCAACTATTCGCCCTGCCATCAGTTTCGCACTGACAGGCAGGATGTCTGCATTCACTCCCCCTCTCCCGAAGCTTTGGGAAGAGGGAGTTCGGGGGAGACGGTGAATAGTTATTGGTGTCGAAGATGAGCGCTAAACGAGTCGAAGTTCCTCGTGAAAGCGGCGAGTGAATATACGTCGCGCTTCTCCCATCTGTGCCTGAAGATCAGCCCAGAGCCGCGCTTCCGCAGACAGTTCCCCGCTATCAGTATATCCGATCAGCCGCGCGAGTGCGCGGCGTTCGTGAGGATTGTCGGGGAATACATCGATTGAACTTCCCGTCCTCAGCCAGATTGCATTTCGAATTGAATTCAGTCTTCGGTAAGCATCCGTCAGAGCATCTGCTTCAGAGTTGTCTAACAGGCGCAAAGACGCGAGCGCAGATATAGCCTGGAGCGTACCGGCAACTCTCAGTGAGATGCGCTTTTTACCGTGCAGCAATTGTAACCGCTGACATAACCACTCGATGTCGGTCAGTCCGCCATGTCCGAGCTTCAGGTCGGTCTCGTATTCTAACGTATCGAGCCGCTCCGTTTCGATGCGTCGCTTCATCTCCCGGACGGAGGCATCTTCTTCGGCGGTTAGCCCTCTACCAAAACTCACGGCGTGCAAAATTCGCACGAATCGTTCTCCCGTAGTTCTATTACCGGCAGCGAACCGCGCTTTCATCGCCGCGTGACGCTCCCAGGTTTCGCCAGAGCTTTTATAGTAGGCGATAAATCCGCGTAGCGAGTGGACGACTGCCCCCTCTTTCCCCCAGGGTCGCAGCCGCAAATCGATCGCGGTGCCTGCGCCTCTTCCCGAAAGTATTTTCCCCGCCGCTGCAATTCGCTCGACAAGCGCGTTCACAATCGGAAAGGCATCGTTTGCATTCTGAACGGTCCTTCCTCCCTGAACATTATCGTAGACAAACATCAGGTCCCAGTCGCTGCCGTAGCCGAGTTCTCCGCCGCCAAGTTTGCCGAGTCCGACGACGGCAAGCGACTGAGCCGCATCACGAATACCCGCAAGATCAGAAGGTGTCTCTGCCATCGCTTCAGAGCAGATGACCAACAGAATTTCCAGTGTGGCATCAGCAAGAGCGGTGAGTGACGCCATGGTTCCGGTCACATCCGTCTCGTTCCAGATATCGCGTGCCGCGATAAGAAGGCGCTCACGCTGGAGATAAATTGCCAGCCTTTCGAGACGCGCATCGTAACCGGCTGCAGCATTCATTCGCAGCAGCAGCATCGAAACATAGCCGGCCTTCAGGTCGATGTCTCGCCCTGCCTCATTCTCTGTTGCCTCGCTTTCGATTATCTCATTCTCCGTTTCCTCTGGATTGAGGATGCCTTCCAGCCACTCGATATGGCGCGTCAGCAGTTTGAACAGAGGAGGCGATGCGGCGGCAAGACGCACAAGTCGTGGCAATACCTCGGGGCTATCGTCGAATGCGGCATAAAGTTGGGCGCGGTTGGGAACGGCAGTTGCCAGAGCTTCGATTCCGGACAGGGCGGCGTCCGGGTCAGCGCAGTTGGCGAGAAGCGCGAGCAGCCGAGGGGCGATGTTTTTGAATTCAGCAGGCGTGTCAGGCGGCATCGTGCCGAACTCATTCCCACGCATCGGCAGAGTGAGCGCACGGAGGCTAGAAGCCAAGTCACGAAATCCAAATGCAGCGAGCATCGTGGAAAGCTGCTGCTGTGCCATGGGCGTAGCGATCTGATCGAGCAGATTGAGCAGTTTTGGGTCGTGTCCAGAAACGTCTGCAATTGCTGAACTCGACGCTTTCGCTGATGCGGCATAGAACAAAGCTTCGAGCAGACCGTGAACGCGGCTGCGCCTGGTCACCAAATCCCGCTCAAAATCTATCGCATCCTGATAGCCCATTCGCTTCGCAACCCGAACACGCTCCTCCGTTCCCTCGATTGGGAGGGTCTGTGTCTGAAACCCATGGAGAAGCTGTAAACGATGTTCGAGCGTTCGCAGAAATTGGTACTCTTGCGAAAGTATTTCTGCGTCCTCTTCAGCGATGATCTGCGCTTGCCGGAGCCGCTCCAATTCGCGTAATGTGTTGCGATTCCGCAGCGTGGGATGTGCCCCGCCGAACTCGAGTTGGAGTAACTGCACAATGAATTCAATATCGCGAATGCCCCCGTAGCCTGTCTTTATGTTCGTGAGCGTTTCGCCTTCGATGGCGCACTTCAGTTCGATCCGCCGCTTGTTCTCGCGAATTTCGTTCAAGAAAGAGAGCGAGACAAAGGATCGGTAAACATAGTTGTGTGCCAGGGTTAGTAAGGCTTCCCCAAGTGAGCGATCGCCAGCAACGAAACGAGCTTTGATGAGCGCTTGCCGCTCCCATGCCTCCGCCCAGCTCTCATAATAGGCACGAAATCCGCTGAGCGATCGGGTGAGCGCACCGAAACGTCCTTCGGGTCGCAGCCGCATATCGACGCGGAAAACGTGCCCGTTCGTCGTGTCTTCGTTCAGGACTTTGATCAGCGTTTCAGCCAGCCGTGTTAAATGGACGTTTGTCTCGATTCGCCGACCGGCAGGGGACACGATCTCTTCGGGCAGTTCATCGCCATGTACGAACATCAGATCGATGTCGCTGCTATAGTTCAACTCTTGACCGCCAAGTTTACCCATTGCGATTACGGCGAACTGAGGCTGCTGGGCCGCAGGATGCGCGGCAAGGGCAATATCGTGCGCTTTCTGGACACAGGCATCGGCAAGGTTCGAGAATTCACGAGCTGTGGAGGGCATATTCGCCAGTCCCGTCAGGTCGCGCACCCCGATCCGCAGCATTTCGCGCGCTTTCCAGCGGCGTAGTGCATCGCGTTTTAACTCCTGTCGCTGGCATACATCCACGAGAGATGAGAGTTCGGCAAACATCTGTGCAGCCGATTTGGTTCCGCCGCGTATGCCGGGGTTTGCGATTATTTCGAAGTATTCCGGTTGGCGAACGAGCAGATCGGCGAAGTACTGGCTGCTGCCGGTAACGAGGCAGAAGACATCGAGCGCGATTGGGTGGCGCAGGAGTGACTGCAGGTGCGAATAGGGGCTGCCAACGACTGCGAACCAGCGCGCGAAACTGCCGAGGGCGCGTTCGGGATCGGGGGATTTCGCGAGAGCGGCAAACAGAGCCGGCATGAGGGGCGCAATATCATCGTCGGTAACGCCCTGTCCCGATAGACCTTTGACCAGAGCAAGGCTTTTAGCAGGATCGACGATTCCTGCCGCTGTGGGCTGGATCGCGTTCAGGGGGTGTCGGGGCAATTCTTCAGGCATAGCGTTTGTTCTGCCTCATTGCTGTCGATAAGATTGGTCAATAAAAAACACCTCCGTTCGACAGTGAACGGAGGCAGTTTGATGAAGATATCGCCAGATAGCGTAATTCCTCTCAGGTAAGATTGATTGGCGGTATTGGATTTGAACCAATGACCTCTTCCGTGTCAAGGAAGCGCTCTACCCCTGAGCCAACCGCCAGCAAACAGCGCCGGAAACATAGCAGCCGACACCCAGCAAAAATCGAGACGCTACAGTCTGTTTTCGATCCGTTTACAATGCCAATGCCGAGGACAGGAGTTGAACCTGCAAGCCTTGTGAGCATACGCACCTCAAGCGTACGTGTCTGCCATTCCACCACCTCGGCGTAACCTGCAATCCACTTTGAAACCTGCGAAAACAAGTAGGGATACGGGGAATCGAACCCCGGCTTAAGGACTGAAAATCCCTCGTCCTAACCTCTAGACGATATCCCCAGACTGTTTCAAAGCGCCTTGCAGACTGTGTATTATATCGCGACGCAGTGTGCTTTGTCAAGACCCATCTCAATTTTGCCTGCCTGAATCCTTCCCCACAATCACGATGTTCCTAACTTGACGTTCCCTCATTCACCGTCTATAATACAACACGGCAAATACTACATGGTGAGTCGATTGTATCGTGGCATAAATCGTTTCACAGCAGACCAATGAATACCTTTCGTAACACTTAGCCAGTACCGACGTCTCATATTTGAGTGTGTCGAGTACGATGGTGAGCCAGACATTCACCAATCCTCAATTATTTAGTCACGTGCGCGCTCTAGTCACCCACTTATGAATTTTTCCGCAATTATGAATGTACCCTGGCTCAGACGACTGCTTGGCATACCGGCAGCGTCCGGGCAGTTCCGTGAACAGCCGCACCTCTCTTTTGCTACCGCCTGGACGCTTTGGATCTCCGCCGCACTGCTCGTTGCCTCGCTCCTCTGGTTCACCTACAATTACTATCGCGACGGTACACGCCCGAACTGGTGGCTGAAAAGTATCCTGGTCGGTTTCCGACTACTGGCGATTCTGGCCCTGATGCTGATGCTCGCCCAGCCCACACTGCGTCTCGCAAAAGTCGATCGCACTGCACCCACCGTAATGCTGCTCGTCGACAACTCGCAAAGTATGACAGTGGCAGAACCTCGTATTCCGGCATCACGCAGGGAAATCGAATCGGCTGGAACTGGCATCTCGGCGGGAAGCATTAGCACGACGACACGCCTTGCACGTGCGAACGCGCTGCTCGATAAAAGCAAAGCGCTGACTAAGCTTGCCGAACGATACAATGTGCGGGTGTACTCATTTGCCGGTTCTCCTCGTACAATTCCGCTCCCAACCGACAAAAAACAGCGTAACAACTACAAGTTCAATATCTCCGACGATACCGAAAATGGCGATTCGACGCAGACTGGCGCTGCACTCAGCCGTGCGCTCGACGAGACTACAGGTCAGCCCGTAGCAGGTGCACTGATCATTAGCGACGGTGGCTCGAACCTCGGCGAAGACCCGATACAGACTGCCGAACGCGCACGCCAGGCGCATATTCCAGTGAGCACCATCGGTCTGGGCGATCCGACTAAGACCAAGGATGTCGCACTGCTCAGCGTGCTGGCCGATGATGTTGTACGCGTCAACAACACAGTCACGGTCTATGCGGCGCTCTCCCATCGCGGCTACCCCGGCAAAACAGTCACAGTCACCCTGCAGCGCGACAATGAGATCGTCGGTCACGAAACGGTACGTTTAGGTCCTGATGAGCAGAAACAGGAAGTGCATTTCACCTACTCGCCGACACGCGCAGGCCGCTTCGCCTATACAGTTACCGTCGCCGCGCTGCCCGGTGAGATCACGCTTGCCAATAACAAACGCGCATTCGTGCAGACGGTAATCGACAAGAAACTCAAAGTCCTTTACATCGAAGCCGAACCTCGCTATGAATACCGCTATCTGCGCAATGCGATCCTAAGGGACAATAGTCTCGATTTCGCGTGCCTTCTTCTGTCGGGCGACAATGCAGACAAGGGAGGTGAGGGCAACATCCCGATCAATCGCTTCCCACCCGACGAAAAATCGCTGTTTGAGTATGACATTATCGTGCTTGGCGATGTGCCGCGCTCCTACTTCGATGACACTCAGTTGCAGGCGATCCGTCGCTTTGTTGAAGACCGGGGGGCGAGTCTGCTCGTGATCGCGGGAGAGCAGCATATGCCTCACGAGTACGCCGGAACACCGCTCGAAGCAGTGCTTCCTGTCGTAATCGCACCCACGCCGGACCCTGTGCAGACTGACGACCCGTTCCAATGGCAGTTGACTCCGGAGGGCAAACGCAGCCCGGTCATGCAACTGGAAGACGACAGTGCTGGCAACGATCGGGTATGGCGGGAGCTTCCTGGAATGTTCTGGGCGGCAGGTGTCCCCCGCGCTAAGCCAGGCGCAACAGTACTGGCAGTCCACCCCTCACGGCGGAACTCAGACGGTCCCTACCCGCTCGTAGCGACACAACCTTTTGGTGCGGGCAAATGCTTTCTGCAGCTCGTCGACAGCACATGGCGTTGGCGATGGCGCGTAGGAGACCGTTACTTCTATCGATACTGGGGACAGGTCTTCCGGACGCTCACGCCTAAGGAGCTTCCCGGCAATAGCCGTTTCGTGCAATTGAACGCCGATCGCGGCAACTACCGGCTGACGGAAAAAGTCGCACTGAACGCTCGTTTGCTAGACGCTTACTATCACCCGATCAAAGTTCCCAGCGTCACAGCAACTGTTATCGGTGAAGGCGGTCAGTCGCAACAGATCACTTTGCAAGCAGCCGCCGGTTCGCCCGGCCTTTATACCGCACTGTTTCAGCCCGACCGAGTCGGTCACTATACGGCTACCGTCGTTTCGCCGGTCAACACTCAGGCGAAAGCAAGTGCGGCGTTCGTCGTGGAGAGTCTCGCGCTCGAGAAGCAGAAGCCCGAACTCGACGAAAAGCAGCTTCGGCAGATCGCCGCTGCTGGCGGAGGGAAGTACTACAGTCCGGACAAACTAGGCGACTGGATCGCTTCCCTGCCCTATCATCCCCTGCAGATTCGAAGTGAGCAGGAGTATGAGTTGTGGAACGCGCCGCTCATTCTAATACTTTTTCTGCTGCCGCTTGCGCTGGAGTGGATCGTGCGCAAACGCAAGGGATTACTCTGACGGAGTGACATTTGCGTGTATTCGAGCGCATACGCACCTATCAGAAGGATAAGATGAACAGTTTGTCGAAATTAACGGTACTGAATATATTAGTGATTACCGAACACCAGGAAATTGCTCGGGATGAGCAGTGCGCGTATGATGTTTTGATCGGGTCATTTCTATGAAAGATTCGATCGAGTGAAGAGCGAAACGAAGAGGAAAAGCAGTGGACACCAAGACAGATTTGACCCTACTCTATCACGTGCAGCAGCAGGACAGTGCAATGGATGCGCTGAAGCGGCAGTACTCGCAGCTGGATCAGGGTAAGCTGGAGCAGGCTGCCCAGGAAGCCGCGAAAGCAGCAAATAAGGCAGCAACCGCCGCGCTGCACGCCGCGGAAGGATCGCTCAAAGATACCGAACTCGAACAGAAAACCGTCGAAGCAAAACGCGCATCAGTGGAACTGAAACTGTACAGCGGCAGCGTGAGCGCGCCAAAAGAACTGCAGTCCCTTCAGGACGAAACAGAAATGCTCGGCAGGCAGCGGGATCGTCTCGATGAGAAAATACTCATTTTGATGGATGAACTGGAACTGCGTCGTGCTGAATCGACTTCGGCGAAACAGACGCTCAGCGCGGCGACTGCCGCGCTGAAAGTCAAAGTCCTCGCCTTCAACTCTGCCTCTGAAAAAATGCGAGCGGAAGCGCAAATCGTGGCGAATGCGCGTGCGGCGGCGGCAAGGGAAGTCTCTCCCGCGATGCTGAAGCGCTACGACACTCTGCGGGCGAGCAAAGGCGGCGTGGCGATCGTTCCGATTGAGGACGGCAACGCCTGCGGCGGGTGCAAAATGGGTCTGCCCTCGACAACGGTCACCAGTATCCGGCAGGGTCATGCGGTCATTGTTTGCGATTACTGCGTCCGTATATTGTGCGAAAAACCCATGATCGCCGTAGCTGCAGTCGCAACGGCATAACGTGGATCTTGCTCCCCGCACTAGGGTAAAGTATTAATTGAAGCAAAGCTGTTGATTGTCTGTATAACTGCCGACACTAGTTCAATGAAATTCTCTTTAAGGTGGAATACAACTCGTGAAGAAATGGACTGCTTTCGTTGATGGGGCGGCGCGCGGCAACCCTGGACCCGCTGGAATCGGCATACATATCGAGGATGAAGAGGGAAACATCGCCCGTGAAATCGGGGAGCCGCTGGGTCGGACGACGAATAATGTCGCTGAATATTCCGCACTGCTTCGGGCGCTCGAAGAGGCGGTTCGTCTCGATATCCAGCATCT
Source organism: Chthonomonadales bacterium (assembly GCA_038216735.1). GTDB lineage: Bacteria > Armatimonadota > Chthonomonadetes > Chthonomonadales > Chthonomonadaceae > JBBQPY01. Next base: position 22,830 of record JBBQPY010000002.1, on the reverse strand, counting down.
GACAGTCTATACGGACAGCGAATTGATGGCGCATCAGGTCAACGGTCGCTATGCGGTCAAAGCCGCGCATCTTCAGCCAATGCACAAGCGTGCACACGTTCTGATGTCGAGTATCGAGAAGGTGAGTGTTGTCCATGTCCCGCGTGAGCAGAACAAACGCGCCGACGCGCTCTCCAACATCGGTGCCGACAAAGTGATCTAAAGACGCTTTCTAAATCAGTGCCCGCTTCGTACACAACCTGACACATGCGTGTCGGGTTTCTTGTTTTTGCTGGTTTCCGCCGTGAGAAACGTGTTAGAAGTGATGTACAATAGGCTCACAGAGCGAATCGGGATCAACGCCATTGTGAGGAAATCTGAGGAATAATCATAGGTACCTACGAAGTGAAACAGTTCTTCACGGCACAGGAATACCTGGAACTCGAACGCAAAGCCGACTACCGGAGCGAATACTATTGTGGTGAGCTCTTCACTTCGGAAAGTAATATATTTGTAGAGCTTCCCAACCTTTTCATCGAATCGGCCGCTATCCTACGAACTGCCTTCATACACACGATTTATAAAACGTTGATGACCAGCTCAAACACTGGACAGGTATTTGTTATATCAGAAATGGTAGAAAATGTGAATGCGGCGGCTCCCACATTGCTCGTGGCAACCACCGCATTATATTCGTTTATCGGCCATAGCAACTCAACTATTTGCCATTAAGGGGTTGGACGCGGGCCTGCTCCGATGCCTTCGATATGAGCACGTTTGGCGACACGGACGGTCAGGTCGCCTTCGACGTGCAGCTGGCATGACAACCTGAAAGCGGCGATCAGTTCTGGCTCTTCGAGCGCCTCCCGCTCGTCCTCGCTCATCGGCGGCACGTCTCCGGAAACGATCTCGACCCGGCATGTCGTACATTTCGCCTGCCCGCCACAGCGATGCAGAACATCAATTCCACCATCTTCCAACGCGAGCACCAGTTTTGTGCCGCTCTCGACCATAAACATCTTCTCGCCCTCAACCGTTACCTCTGGCATTCTACGAATCTCCTGTCGATGTATTCAAAAAGTCTCCGAGCCATGCAAGTGTACCCGAACAATCCAATTACACTCTGCTAATCGGTCAATGAGAGGGTAAGTGTCGGGGGAGTGATCGTATGGGTGTCCGAAATGGAAGTGATAGCAGTGCCCACTGCATAGTACTCGATCACATGACTGCCCCAGCCGTGACTGCTCTCCTGCACCTGTGCGCCGACGATACCCTCGGCGCCCTCCGATTCCGCCTCCGCCTGCATCCGCGTCAGGGCGAGTTCGCGTGCGTCATACAGCGCCTGGGTATAGTTCTGCATCTCGACATTGCGGCCCGTCTGTTTGAGCGACTGTAATAACCCCTGATGTGCCACATGGTACACGCAGGTGCCCATCACGAGCGATATTGGGCGATACCCCGTGCGGAGCAGTGTCCAGAAATCCTGGCCATTGAGATCGGAGGTGAAGGGACGATTGTCCGGCGTTCGATAGTGCTCTCCGGTGCGGTGACGGATCGCGGTGCCGATCGCCATGAACTCCGCAAGACCTTCGCCCCACTCATACCGTGACACTTCCAGCCGCACCCCTACGACACCATCGGCGCCCAGAACATCGGCTTCCTCCTCCATGCGCGTCATCGCCAGTTCGCGGGCATGGTACATCGCCTGTGTCAGCACCTCCATTTCCTGGTTCTGGAAAAAGTTTGCGAACTGGAAACCGATATGGTAGATCGAACTTCCCATTACGAGCCCGACGGGGTCGAAACCCGCCTCGCGTACCAGCAAAAACTCGTTGACCGAAAGGTCACTGGTAAAGAGGCCGCGCTTGCCCTCCCCGCCGCGCATTCCGGCAAGTCGGCGACGCGCAGATTCGGGAAGTCCTTCTTCAGAACCAGGTGTATAGGAACCGGGTGTGTTCGGCATGGATTATCTCTCCTGACTCGATTTCGATTGCTGGCAAGAATAAGCTGATCTGCTCTCACTGCGTCGATCTAATTTTTGCAAGGCAGCGACAGAAATGAGGAATGTATCGCACTCCTTGTGTTTCATCGCGAAAAAAGGAACCGGAACGACGGGATTTTCACTTGAGGGAGACTATGTTCAGCACTGAGAAGACTGGCCAGCGTCCTGCATACGGTGCGATAGCCGTACCGATTGCGGTAAAGTGGTACAGCAGATCCGTGCGATGACTGGTTTCGTTCCCATATTCCCGACGCTCCACTTGGAGCTCGACATCCGCTCCGATTACACCCTCCGCTCCCACGGAACGTGCCTCGTCCTCCATTCGTCCCATTGCAAGGGCACGCGCATTATAAACCGCCTGCGTAAAATCGCGGAGTTCCTGATTCTGCCAGCTATTCATCGTCCATTGTGAGTTCAATGTCGGAACCTGATAGTAGGTGCAGTTGCCGACCGCAAACCCAACCGGACGAAACCCTGCCTGCCGCAGTAAATAAAACTCGTTACCGGAGAGTGCACTGAGAAAAGGCGCACCATTCACGCTGACTGGTGAGACGTCTTTCTCTCGGATCGCCGTTCCGATTGCGGCGAATTCCAGCAGTCCTGCTCCCCATTCATACTCTTTGTGCTCGAGCCGAACACCGACAACGCCGGTTGCCCCGAGCAAAGCCGCCTCCTGCTGCAAGCGCCCGAGCGCAAGGTGGCGAGCATGATAGAAAGCTTCTGTCAGCACTGTCAATTCGCCAGAACTTCCGCTCCATGTCGGAGTCCATTGCCAGCCGATGTGATAGACGGAGCTACCCATGACCTGACCGAGTGGCTCGTAGCCCGCTTGATGAACAAGCGCGAGTTCGTTCACGCTCAGATCACTTGTAAAGATATGTCCCGGCGTACCCTGCCGGGAAGCCTGTTCACGCAGTCGGTCGATCGCGTTGAGCGGTAGACCGCCGCTCGCAAGGCTGCTTTCGCTGGCTTCGCGCCGCTGCTTCTTCGCTTCGTCTTCCTTTTCTCCGCCGCCGAATCCAAAAAGCCGCATAGAATTCTATCTCGCTTTCCTTCTAACTCGTTTGGCATTGTCAGATAGTAGGTCATTCCGGGAAATATACGCACACAGAAGGAACGAGCTCAAGCCAAAATGGGAAACACGCTATCCAGCCTATCGCTATCCGTATCAATTCATCCTCAATCTGTTCTCCCAAAGCTTCGGGAAGAGGAAGAGTGAATGCTGATATTCTGCCGGTATGTGTGAAACTGAAGATAGCTTGAATAGATACCGCTATCCAACCAATCGAGCAAGGGCTTCCCGCGCAATGAGACTGACGTTGGCACGCTCGTCCAAACAGGTACCAAGTTCTTCGACCCATAGCTCTACCGGTATCTCCTCAGTCTTGAGTGCGATACCGCGTACAATATGTGTACGTGAGGCATGCAAGGGTCCGCGTCCAAGGTCTTCGAGAGTATACCGATTTTCACCGAGTGTGACGATGACTTTTTGAATAGTCTTTTTCGCAAACAGTCCGCCGCGTCGCACTGTTTCGGTCTCGTCAGGGAGCGCAGAGCCGAGCATTTCCGACAACATCTCGAGAAAGCCACGTTGGTCGGCAACATACTGCTTCGCCAGAGCAGACGCGACCCCAAACTTCACCCAACTCTGTTGCTCGAATTCATCCGACATACTGGCATATCCTGTCACATAATTGATGGTGAGTCATTCGAGCAGGAAGTGGTTAGTTCCTGCCCTAAAGGACACGACACCTCGAAGTATTGCTTGATTATAAACACATCATAGGGACATATGGCAAAACTGCAGATTGTATTGACATAAATCATTGCGAATCAGCTATAATTTCCTGTCGTGATTTGCTTAATCAACTCGCCCTTCTTCATACCGATAACGTGACGGTCACAATGAATGGCAGATCACTACACCATTTGCACTTTATCACTCGTTATACTTTATCTCGATATACTATCAATAGGAGGACATCATGGCTGTTGCACCTGAATCCTACGAAAACGAAAAGCGGCAATCTAAAGTCAGAGAGCGCGGGCAGCCGGTAAATCCGCTCGTGGCGGTCCTCGCCGTCGCAGCTCTGCTATCCCTGGTAATCTGGCTTGGCTATGTAAACCTCTTCGCCCCGCCCAAACCCGCGCCAATGGATGAAAAGGGCAAAGCCAACGTAGCGTATATTCGCAGTCTGCTCAAAGCCAGCAACGGCGATTACTCCAAAGTACCAGAAGAAGATCGCGCCAAACTCGACAAGATGACCGGTGGACGCGGAGGTATGGTATATGGTCTCTATAAGGCTGGCAAAATCGACTTTTAGTGGACAATTTTATTCAGTATACTGATGCCAGCCTAGGCGAGAACACGCCTGAACAGTGAGGTGGCTGTCCACCAGGCGGCGTCAGACGACTCCGAATCATATCGAGGTCCTTCATCACGCATGAACGCGTGTTCGCCTGGCAAAGTGAGAACCGTATGGGTCGCTCCGGACTTCTCTAACGCGTCGGTCACGATCGACCTTGCCTCAGCGGGAACGTGCGGATCGATCTCGCCGAACACGATCAGCAGTTCGCCTTTGATCTCTCCGAGTCGCTGCAGTGTTCCTGCATTAGAATCCTGACCAAGTCTGCCGTTGTGGACACCGGTCGGATAACAGCAGACTCCCGCTCGCACATCCGCCTGCAGTGCAGCGCGCATCGCCAGATGTCCGCCGATGCAGAATCCCATTGTCCCGAGCTTTCCTGCTTCGACCAGAGGATGTGCTGTCAGAAAATCGAGCGTGGCACGCGTGTCAGCGTCAAATGCCGCTACGGAGGTACGCCTCGCATCCTCACTACCCCGCATACGCCCGATGTCATCGTAGGCGATAGTGGTTCCAGCGGGTTCGATTCGATGATATATTTCTGGCGCCGCTACGACAAATCCGTACCCTGCCAGACGCTCGATGGAGCGTTGGATCGGATCAGTCAGTTGAAATATTTCTGAAAACAGAAGTATCCCAGGATATTTCCGCCCAACAATCGTCACTCCCCTTTCATCTTTTGCGATCGGCGAAGCGACATAAACGCGCATCAAGCTATCGTCAACACGCAAATCTATATCCTTCGTTTCAATCTGCACTTTGCCGCCTGCTTTCTCAACTGGTATATACTGGAAATCTTACCACAACGAATGCGGAACCAATCCGCAACGCATGCTGTCCGATCACTATTCGCGGCAAAGAGGAATTTGCCCTTCCTCTCGACGAATCTACAACCAACTATTTACAAAATACATGGCATAGATGCTTAAAAATAGTTTTACGGTAACTACTCACTCCTCCTCAACAGGTGCAGCACAGCCTCTCCCAAAGCTTAAGGAGCAGGGGGCGAGGAGTGAGGGTGAATAGTTACGCTTATGCGTGGAAAGGAATCGCGTCCATGCGCAAATTCAGGATCGTTTCTGTGTCTTGTCACGTATTGAGTGCACTGCTTGTCTGTCTGGACATTGCTGCACAGGCACAGCGCGTTGCTCCACCGACTGACACGTTTACATTTCTTGCCGTCAGCGATACACCTAAATCAGGGGGCAGTTCGGACCAAATGCGTCGATTGGTCACCGATGCCGCGCAGATGAATCCGAAACCTTCGTTTGTGGTCGATACAGGTGACTTGACGGAAACGGGGCAGCCAGCAGAATATGCAAGCTTCAAGCAGACACTGGTCCCTTTCGACAGCGCTGGCATTCGATTTTTTGCGGTTCCGGGAAGTCACGACATACGCTGGAGCCCGACTGGCAAGGAGAGCTTCACCAAAACGTTCGGCAAGCTTTATCAATCCTTCGATCAGAGCGGCGTTCATTTTATCATGCTCGATACGACCGTTGCGCTCGAGCACTGGGGGCATCTCGACAAATCGCAGTTGGACTGGCTGGCTCGTGATGTTAAGAAACTCAGAGTTGGCATACCAATTTTTGTCTTCATGCATCACTGGCTCGGGCGAGACACTCCCTCCACGCGAATGATTGATAACGAGTACGACCTGATCAACATCCTGCGCGGGCGCAACGTGATCGCGATTTTCACCGCGCACGGAAAACAGGATTTGGTATGGCAGACCAACGGGATCAAAACCCTGATGGCGCGGGGTCTTTCACAGGGCTCGTACTATCGCGTCACCGTTACACCACTGCTGGCAACGATCGATCGCTTTACGCAAGAGAATCCTGGAGTGCCCGTTTCCATCGCCTCATTGCCGATCGCTCACAAAGCGCTCCCTTCGATTTTACGAGCAGAGTGGTGGGATCCGGACGTGCCCTACCTTGCCCGTCGTCGCCCACAGGCACGGCTGCTGCCGCGAACTGTGATCGACAATCCTGACAAAGAGCATGCCGAGTATCGTGTCGATGACGGGCCGTTTCTAGCGATGACCAAAGACAATCGCGATAAGTGGACCGATGTTTTCCAGACAAAGAATATCTCAATCGGCCAGCACACCGCGGATATTCATCTGACGACGAGCAATAATGTCACCCACATAGACGAATTGAACTTCGAAATCGAACGCGACAATAAAGAGGCGACACGGCGCTGGGCAATCAATCTCAACGGACCCATTCAATCGAGCCCGCTGCTTTCTGGCAGTACGGTTTATGTCGCTTCGGTGGATGGGAAGTGCACAGCGCTGAATACCGTCCAGGGCAAACGGCGGTGGGAGTTCAAAACAAAGGGCGAGTTCCTTACGACTCCAACACTGAGTTCCGGAACGATTTATGTTGGATCGACCGATCATTTCCTTTATGCGCTCGAAGCGGAAAGTGGCAAACTTCGCTGGAAATACGACACCGGTTCGCCTGTGCTTGCCAGCGCGGCGGTTGCTCAGGGTGTCGTATGCATTGGAGTTACGGGGACAGTATATGGTCTCGATGCCGCGTCAGGGAAAATGAAGTGGGTGCAGCCGATTGAAGGATTCTTTCAGTCCCGTGTCGCGAGTGATGCGAACACTTTCTATCTGGGCGGGTGGAATAATGCGCTTACGGCAGTGGATGCTGCAACAGGGCATCCACGCTGGTCTACCAAAATGGGCAGCACATTCTATTTTTCTCCTGCCATCTCCTCGCCTGCGGTCGCTGACGGACGAGTCTACATATGCTCTAACGATGGAGTGCTGCACTGTGTCCTTACGACAACCGGCAAGCCAGCCTGGGAGATTCATGCCCCGGCAGCAAGCGATCCATTCGGCTACTCATCCCCTGTGGTAGTTGGATCTCAGGTGATTGTCGCGGGTCTCGGAGACAGTGGAAACGTCTATTCGTTCAATACATCGAACGGAAAAGTGGCGTGGAGCGCTGCGACCGGACAGCCGATCTACGATTCATCACCGGGACTTTCGCCCGACGCGAAGTCGATGGCGATCATTGGGGTGCGCGGCAGAGTCTCGGTTTTGGACACGCACTCCGGCAAACGGCTCTGGGGTTATGAACTTGGTCCTGGCAATGTCTTTTCTACACCGCAGTTTGATGGCGACACCGTATACACGACAACTATGGCGAATGATGTGCAGGCGCTCAACCGGCCAGGCTATGCGGGTCCGGCCCACCGTGCGGTACCTCCCGTTCAGTCGACCGAGATCCCTACAACTCGACTGTCTGGCGAGGCTGCTCGCGGAGTTTCGAATGGAAACTAGTCGATAGCCTTGAGGCGGCTTTGCTGTCTACCAGCCAGGTGAGTTTGCCGTTCTTCGGTATGATATTCTGCGCCGGCAATTCCAATTTGTCTAGTGGGCCTTCGAGGACGCGAGAGAGAGTGTCGGCTTTGTCTTCACCTGCAACCAGGAAGATCACGTCTGCAGCATTGTTCAACACAGGATAGGTGAGAGTCAGCCGTGGTACAAACGGCTTCAGGCCGGGCGCAGTGGCGACAACCAATCGCTTCGTCTCGAGCAGAGCGGGCATATGAGGGAAGAGTGAGGCTGTGTGCCCGTCAGAGCCCAACCCTAACAGAATGAGATCGAAGTGTGGAATATCGGTGACCGGATCGCCCGTTAAAGCGAAGTGGCTGCGCAACGTTGCTGCGTATTGTCTGGCGGCTTCGTCGTGGTCTGGCAATTCTGCAGGCATTCTCAGTATGTTTTTAGCAGGCAGTTCGACCTGCGAAAACATGGTCTGTTGCGCCAATCTGAAATTGCTTTCGGGGGCATCCGGTGATACGCACCGTTCATCGCCGAAGAAGATGAAAACTTGATTCCAATCGATGATTTCGGCATTTTCTTTGTCAGTTGCTGCGAGATGTGCGTACATCGCTTCCGGAGTCGATCCACCAGCCAGCGCCACCGTGAATGGCAATCCCTGTCGATGTCTCGACGCTGCTAACTCGATGAATCGCTCTGCCGCGTAGCAGCTCAGCGCGTCCTTATCTTCGAACAAGATGGTTTCTACATTAGTATCTGGCGAACTATCAGTGAGCATCTAGAACTCCTCAGTCGACCGGGACATTGTCCCTTATTCCGTCACGACTCTCGCTGATTATACCGTTGGGCGAAAGGAAAGCTTCAATGCTCGGTGCAATAGCTGGCGATATTCTCGGCTCGGTTTACGAGAGACGCAATCACCGGTCAGTGGAGTTTCCACTTTTTCAGCCTATGAGCTGTCCCCCGATGACAGCATCCTCACAATTGCGCTCGCCGAAAGCATTCTCACCGGCGCAGATTTTGCGCAGGCAATGAAAACTTATTATGCTCGATATCCCAATGCCGGGTTTGGAGGCGCTTTTTCCCTTTGGGCACGATCCTCCGATTCGCAACCTTACAACAGCTGGGGGAATGGATCGGCGATGCGGGTTAGTCCGGTCGCCTGGGCGTATGAAACGCTTGATGAAGTACTGTATGCAGCGGCGTTCCGCGCAGCCATCACGCAAAATCATCCGGAAGGCATCAAAGGAGCAAAGGCATTTGCTGCGGCGGTATTCATGGCAAGGACAGGAAGCAGTAAACAGGAAATCAACGGATTTATCTCACAAGGATTCGCATACTCGCTGCACGATACAAATGCAAGCCTGCGCGAAAACTACCAATTCGTTGTCTCTTGCCAGGGTTCGGTTCCGCAGGCGATCACCGCGTTTCTCGAAAGTGATAATTTTGAAGATGCTGTTCGAAAAGCGATATCCATTGGCGGCGACAGCGATATCATCGCAAGCATGGCAAGCGCAATAGCGGAAGGATTCGACGGCGGTGTCCCGAATGATATCCAGCGGAAAGGTTTCGCCCGCCTCGATCCTGAATTGACCAAAGTTGTCCGTAAATTTTGTACAGTGTATAATATATCAATCACAACTGATTGACATTCGTCCCGCAATACGGTAAGTTCACAGGCGTCGACGCTTATTATTATGATATGATAATTGCATACGTATTAATCGCCATCAAGCCCGGCTGCGTTGCAATGAAACTTCCGTAACATTTCGGCGTCTGAATAAGAGCGTTTTTCTCACTTTGAGCGCCATTTCGAGGTACGCTGTTACCACCAGAAGCCTTTTCAGTCACTAACTATTCATTCTCACTCCCGACTCCTATTCCCGCAGAATCGAGAACTGGGGGAGAGGTTGCAGATATGCTGCCTGCATTTGCGAAACCGCAGGCAGGGTGAATAGTTAATTACGTTACTAATGACACTCCGAACTCAATCTTTCCGCCATTCACGCAAAAATTCGATCGGGGCGGCAACGGTTGAGGGCAAGAGTGTTGATAGCCCGCACAGGTATCTAATAAACCGTTCGTTCAGGAGCATAGGAATGTCGAGCAATTGTGTTTCCCGTTTGTGCTGCCTTCTTGGCATCAGTGTGCTTGCCGTTGGATTCGCTGCTGCGCCCTCATTGGCGAGAGCCGATGGAAGAGCGGCACTTCCTGCATCCGCCGGAGGATTTAAGATGCATGGCACAGTGCAGACATTCAATCCCTCAACTCTGGAGAACCATATCGATGGTCAGGCGGAATCCGTCAAGCACTATCAGTTCAAGCAGTGTACCTATGCTGAGTACGCTCCCAACGGGCAGGGAAATCAACTGATTACGGTCGACATCTACGAGATGGGCAGTCCGCTTGATTCCTATGGCTATTATTCCTATCAGCTCAGTCCCAGCGCGAGGACTGCAAAAGTCATCAAAATTGGAGGCGAGGGAAACGTAACTCATGACTATCTCAGCTTCTGGAAAGGCGCCTTCTACGTTGTTGTGACGATCACAGCCGCAACAGCTCCTGCAAATTTCCAGACAGCGATGCCGCAAATCGCGCAGGCTATCGCGGCGAAACTCCCAGGCTCTACTCAGCCGCCCGCGATGATCAAGCTCCTGCCTCCCGGCCGCCTGCCTCACAGCGAAAAGTATCAGCGCGACAATATCGGAGCGCAGTCTTTTATCAAAAATGGAGTGACAGCTGCGTACCCATCAGCCGGGCAGCAGGCGGAGCTCTTTATTGCCGATATGGGGTCACCTGCGGCAGCGAAGGGTGCCTTTTCACAATTTGAGGCCTACCTGAAAAAACCCGCTACCCTAGCACTTGGCGCCAAGCCCGAGATATTAAAGGGCGTCGGAGAAAGTGCACTGGCAGTTCGGACGAAGTTTGGTGGTCAGGTGGTGACCGCGGTTAAAGGTAAGTATCTGGTCGGTGTGCGTAAGGCTAAAGACCCCACGAGCGCACTGAGTCTGGTCAAGTCTGCCGTGACAAAGCTCTAGTTTCACAGAACCAATATTGGCAAGTGTCGTCAGGACGATATAGTTTAGAAATAAGCGCATTCAGGCTGTCAGGCACTGATGTAAATTCGTATTGAGAATGTCGGCAGTAAACTAGCGACAACATTGTCCAATGCTATGTGTGATTTGAGGAATATTTCGATAAATCGGTTGCGTACGAAGTCTGGAGGCAGCAATGTCGGAAGAAAATAAATCGGTTGAAGCCGCACAAGTGTCCGAGCCCAAACAGGAAGTCGCCCCCGCTGTTGCAAAACGAGTGCCGGATGCAGAGGAGCGCAAAGCGACACGGCGGAAGTTTGTTGAAATTGCAAGCGGCACTGCGTTGCTTGGCGGGCTGTATGGACTGACCTACGTCGATCGCGAAGAGTTCGCTAAACCGAAAGCTATGCGCGCACCAGCCAAAGCGACGCCGACGACACCCGACATCGTCTGTGTCGAAGGCAACCCGGAAAGCTACGGCGATATCACTGAACGCGCAATCAATGAACTGGGCGGCATCGAAAAGTTTGTTAAAAAAGGCGATAAAGTTGTCATCACGCCGAATATGGGCTGGATGCGAACGCCCGAACAAGCTGCCGCCACTCACCCGGACGTGCTGCGCCGCTTGATTCAATTATGCGAGCGAGCGGGCGCGTCGCGCATTACCTGCATCGACTATACACTCGATGACTGGAAACTTGCATTCGAAATCTGTGGTGCGAATAAAGCGGTGCTCGGCACCAAAGCAAAATTGCTCTCTCCGACAGAAATAACGATGTATAAAGCGGTGGATATCCCATCTGCCGTGCCAAAAATGACGGCTGACGGCAATGTATACGATCCGAGGCACCACTTCAATCAGATCGATCAACATCTTCCACACGACATTATCGAAGCGGACTGTTTTATCGTCAATCCAGTCGTCAAGGATCACGAAGCGGCTGTGATTACGATTGCCATGAAGAAGCTGATGGGCTGTATCTGGAACCGCAAGGACTATCACCGCTACGGTCTGCACGACTGTATCGCTGAGTTGAACATGTTCGTCAAGCCGACGCTGATCGTTACCGATGGCACACGCGCCTTACAAACACGCGGACCCAAAGGTCCCGGCGACGTCACGACGCCGCACAAAGTGGTGGCGGGAATCGACCCGGTCGCACTCGACTCCTACTGCTGTCAGTTCCTGACAGTCAAAGGCATTACGCCTGACCAGGTCAACCACCTTGTACTCGCCAACAGTCTAGGGCGTGGTCAGATCGATACGAGTCAGTTGAACATTAAAGAGGTAGCCGGAGCGAAGGGCGCGTAATATCGGGACCGTCTCGCAATTGTATGACACTATTGGAGTGGACTGATGACCGTCGGCGTGATACAAAAAAACGAAATAGCCAAGATCGCCGACCTCGAACGTCTGTCGCATGAGGGACACCGCTACGAATTGCTCTCAGGAGAGCTAAAAGCGATGTCCCCGATCAATATGTCTCATGGGAACGTTACTGCTCTCCTTTCGTACTACGTTACATCATTTACCCTTGAGGGCGACCTCGGCGAATGCTTCGTGGGTGAACTGGGGGTTACGATTACACAGAACCCCGATACCGTTCTTGCGGCCTATATGGCGTTTTATCTCAAGGCGCGCCTGCCCAAGCCCTATACGACAGGCTTTACGATTGTGATTCCGGACATCGTTCTCGAAACGCGTTCACCCGGCGATTCAAAACGCGAGGTCACAGACAAGGTGAACCTATGGCTGGAAGCGGGTGTGAAACTCGTGTGGACAGCCGATCCTAAGGCGAGAACGCTGACAGTTTATTGCCTGAATTCAATACCGCTCACGCTCGGCGGGGATGAACTGCTCGATGGAGAGGACATACTGCCCGGCTTCTCGCTTCCGGTAAGCAAATTATTTCCCTCGCAAAGCTAGCACGCTGCTATTTAATGTACCGCTCACAAAAGCAGTACCTTTTCTATACATGGAGTAAGTGATCATGGCGGATATACCGCAGCAAATGCCGCAGGGCTTTGGTGGCACACGGCGACGGAGACCACAGGCGCCCCCCACCGCACCAAACATCGTGCGTATGGCTGATATCGGTGTGATGCGACGCAATACAGTCCCTCCGATACCCCCTGTACCGACGCTGCCTCGAACCGCTCCGACAAACGTCCCTAACCCGAACCTGATCAAAATGGCAGATGTCGGAACGATTGGCATTGGCGACCTCGGCTCGGGTGGGAGCGCACAGGCGAAATTCACAGCGGAGCAGAAACGCCGCATGAAGGAAGCGCCAGGGAACGTTGCCGCGCATCGGATCGTGATGATTCGACGCAGCATCCAGATCTTTACCTTCGCGCTGTTCGTGCTGTTCTTCTTCTTGACCACCGCCTCCAGCCAGATGGCGTGGGGAATCCCAAAGAACCTGTTCATGACGATGGACTTCCTGAACACGCTCAAGAATGGGATCGCCTCACACCGTGTCGCGGTGTACGCGATCGGACCAGGACTCTTCATTCTGCTATTGACGCTATGGGGAGGACGCATCTTCTGCGGCTGGATTTGCCCGCTCGGGACCGCGATCGACATCGGCGATAAACTGCTGTACCGCAAGGGCAGACTTTTCTATACGAAGAAGCGGAGCGATACGCGGCGTTTCCGAAACTGGAAGTATATTTATCTGCTAGTGGGACTGGGCGCGGTCGTTTTCGGCGTCGATGTCCTGACGTTCGGTGACCCGATTTCGCTGATCACACGCACCTTCGCCTTCTGCGTATATGCCCCCGTTGCCTACATCTGGAATGGTCTGCTCGGCGTCGGTGATCAGGTCGGCTTAGGACATGTAGTCTATAATTTGGGCGGAAACATGGACAACTGGCATCTCCAGATGATGCATTTCTGGAACGGTGTACCTGTTTTGCTGATGTTCGTCGGGATTATTGCGCTGTCAGGATTCCAGGAGCGGTTCTGGTGCCGAAATCTCTGTCCGTATGGCGGACTGCTTGCCGTGCTTTCTCGCGTCTCGTGGCTGCGCCATTACATCAAAATGGACGGCTGCATCCACTGTAAAAAATGCGAAGTGCAGTCACGCATGGGCTGCTACGATAACCTCGATAAGAAGGCAACGCAGGAGGAGATGCACAGCATCAGCGAGTGCATTCAGTGCTTCCGCTGCGAGACGATCTGCCCGACAGACGTGATCCAGATACAGGCGAAAGTCCCGGCGAGCATCAAAGAAGCGCTCGGTATGGCAGCAAAAGGCACGGCTCCCCGCCCTGAACCGCAGACTGAAATCGACCTCGGACGACGTCGTGTGATTGCCGCCGTCGGAGCAGGAATGCTCTGGGGCACCGCAACCAAAGCCAGTGCAAGTGAGTATCAGGGGAAAATGCGCCGCTACCCGCGCAACAACCGCTCGATGCGTCCGCCCGGCGCCCTGGACGAAGGCGCTTTCCTATCTGCCTGCACTCGGTGTGCTGAATGTATGAAGGTCTGTCCGACGAATGCGCTGCAACCAGCTACTTTCGAGACTGGCTTGCAGGGATTGTGGACTCCCATTCTCGTGCCGAGTATCGGGCCATGTGCAGAAAAGTGTACGAGTTGTGGGGACGTCTGCCCGACCGGCGCGATCCGTCCATTCACCTGGCAGGATAAGCGTTACAAGATCAAAATGGGTCTGGCGAATGTCAACCAGTCCACCTGCGTCGCTTATAATGGCGGACGCGACTGTATCGTTTGCGCAGAAGTCTGCCCTTACTCGGCGGTCATCTTCAAGGACACGTTCGACGATAAGCTGCCAAAAGACCCGGCGATTGCGCTCGATCACAAAGACGCGAACGGCAAAGAAGACAATCGTGGTCGTATGAAACGTGTCCCGACCGTCGATGAAAAGCTGTGTACCGGCTGCGGCATCTGCGAATATCACTGCCCTGTGCTTCCCGATCACTCAATCGTAGTCTATACTTTCCAGGAAGATCGCGAGTACAAGGAGCCACGAGAGAGACCGTTAGATGGTTTCCTCCGCGGTAACTGGGATGAGCGCAAGGACATCGGTAAGGATGCGGAGTACGCTCCGACCGTCAAAGAGTTCGAGAAACACATCGGTCAGGAGGGTCCACAGGGAGCTGCGTCACAGCAGGGCGCGTACAACCCGAACCCCAATCCGTAACCCAAATAGCTCCGCCCCTTCCACGTAAGAAGGGGCGGAGCAGCATCGCAAAAACACACTGGAGGAAGCGTTGGAATATCGGAAGCTGGGACGCACGGGCGTCAAAGTGTCGGAAATCTGTCTTGGAACCATGCAGTTCGGCTGGACTGCCGACGAAGCAACGTCTTTCCGTGTAATGGATACATTCCTTGAAGCGGGCGGTAACTTCATCGATACCGCAGACATTTATACCAGTTGGGCGGGAGATGCCTCTTATGGTGGTAAGACAGAAGAGATCATCGGCCGCTGGCTGAGCGCGCGGGGCGGGCGACAGGATACGATTCTGGCGACCAAAGTCCGCGGCGAAATGTGGAGCGGCCCCAACGGCCAGGGGCTGTCACGAAGCCGCATTTTTCGAGCCTGCGATGACAGCCTGCGACGGCTGCAAACGGATTATATAGACCTTTACCAGTGCCACTGGGCGGATTTGAACACCCCGATCGAAGAGACTCTATCTGCGCTGAATGATTTGATGAAAGCGGGGAAGGTGCGTTATATCGGCGCGTCGAACTATCCTGCATGGCGCTTGATGGAAGCCGTTGCGACCTCTGAAAAGCACAACCTTGCGCGTTTCGAGACCTATCAGCCCGAGTACTCTTTGATGGAGCGAGCGGGTTTCGAGATCGAAGCGAGACCATTCTGCAAGCATTACCAACTCGGGGTAATTCCCTACTCACCGCTGGCTGGTGGTTTCCTGACCGGGAAATACCGTCGTGACAGCCCACAACCCGAAAGCGTACGCGCTGGTGGAAATATGAGTAATTATGGGAACGATCGCGGTTGGGCGATCATCGACGCGCTGGACGAAATTGGCAAAGCGCATGGGAAAACGGTTGCACAAACCGCCCTCGCATGGCTGCTTGACAGCCCGGTCATGACCGCACCGATCATCGGTGCGAATACGCCGGAACAGCTGACCGACCTGCTTGGCACATCGGGTTACCGCCTTGCCACGGAAGAAGTCGAGCGCCTGAACGAGTTGACTAAATACCCGCGCAACTGGCGTCCGATCTGGGACTGAAAGTGATCGGTTGAAACCCCGTATATGGAATGGACTTCACCGGAATGGGCATGTCCGAACTTTCCTGTCTCTTTCGAAGGACAGGAAGACGTATCGATCGAAGCGATCCTTGCGGATATGAACGATCTGCTCGACACAGTAACCGAAGCGGATACTTCAGCGCGAAGCAAGGTTTTACACGTTGCGCATATTCTGGTGACGCTGCAGGAGGCAGACGGTCACTGGGCAGCGATGCGGAACCTGCGCACCGGTGAACCAATCGGCACCGCACGTACGAACGTGCCGGTTGCTGTATTCATGCGACTTGGAAAAATGTTGCAGTCATCTGAATTCGATCACGCCATCGAGCGTGCTAATTCCTCGACCATTACTACAATGTCGCGCATTTCGCTTTAATTTCAAACTAACCAACCCCTGTTCGTAATCGAATCCTGTTTGCCAGCACCAAAGGTGCGAAAGGAGTGCGAGGTATGGAACACGAAGAGCAATTGAGCCACCTCAAAGCGCAGAGCCAGGAGCGTCCGCTGTCGCGAAGAGATTTTATGCGCGTTCTTTCCGTTGCGACCACGGCGGGCACCGGTCTTATGACCGCCGCATTCACGGGTATGAACCTGACCAGTACACAGAGGGCCGAAGCTGCCGAAGCTCTTGTCGATGGCATGGGTAAGATGCCAAAAGTTCAGTTCGGGACACGTCTGGGCAAGATGAAGGTCGCGCCTGTGACGATGTGTCAAGACTGGAATCCGGAACTGTTTGGTCCGGCGCTCGCGCTCGGCTGCAATTTTATTCACAAAGCTGGCTACTGGGGCAAGAAGGGTGACGTGCCCGCTGAAATCGCCAAACTGCCCCGTGAATCCTATTACACGGATATCACAGTCGACTCGACACCGGAAAATCCTGATGATTACGACAGCGCTTACAATCAGGTCGTTTCGTCGCTGAACGCGAACGGATTGAAGTACTACGACGTCTTCCGTGCTCATTATGGCTGGAAATCCATCGAAGCCTTCAAGACGAAGACGGGCACCTACCGTGCTTTTGAACGCCTGAAAAAAGAAGGTAAGGTCAAGTATTTCGGCGTATCCCAGCATCCCTATATCCCCTATCCTGAGATTATCCAGGCGGAAATTGACTCCGGAATAGTCGACGCGATGCAGGTATGGTTCACGTATGGCGTCCCGAAAGAGACGATGGACATTTTTGCCAAAGCCAGCAAAGCAGGTATCGCGATGACGGCAATGAAGGTGTGTGCGAATGGCATGGGCAAAATGCGGGGTGATACGGCGCGGCAGCAGGCGCTCAAAGCGCCCGGAATGCCAGGGCGAGCATTGATTCGTGACGTGATGACTGCAAAACGTCCTGATGGTAAACCGATCTTCCAGACTTGTGTTACCGCGCTGGGCAATGTGCAGCACTTCGATGAAAACATGGGAGCGGTTGCTACGAAAACAGCAATGCTCGATGGGTTCGACGAATATCATAGTCTGATCCAGCACGCTGTCTAAGCTAGATAGTGCTATCGACGCTCGATTGACCGAACTTAGTATTTCGTATTGATCGCGCCGTGAACAGCTGTTTTTCTGCTGCTGTTCACGGCGCATTTTTTCTTTTCCGTTTCTACCTTCTTTTGCTCCAAATTCAGTTTTCATTAGGAGGAGTCCGGAGACGTGAAGGCGAACCCAATTCATAAGCGTTAGATGAGCAGATAGAAAATAGACTCATCTACAGAAGGTTCGGAGAAAGCAGGCGACAGATTGTGATCCCTGTATCAGCCAAAGCGCTGAGATGAACGTACATCGGATACGCCGACCGATGTAGAACGGAAACGGAGATAACCAGCATGACGAACCCTACGGTTGCTATCAGCGTCGATTGCGTCTGTGCGACGAGCGGCAAATGCTACGTTTCAGAACTGGTTGCGGTCGCGGAGCAGTTTCGCATCCCTTGCACATGGCTGATCGGCGTTGCCGAACATGAACCGATGTCCAATGTCAAACTCTATCATAATGAGTACCTGCACCGTATCCCTTCCTGGCACGAAATAGGTATGCATCTCACTTTCGATACCTCCGTGAACAATGCGATGTCCCGTGGTGATCTGATCCGCATGGGAAAAGATATTCTCAAACAGTTTTCGATCAAGCCAACTGCTTTCCGCGCCGCGAATGGCGACCTCGAGGCCGACGATCTGCGTGCACTCGAAGACATTGGGATTCTGGTCGACTCGACTCCTGGCTCGAGCGCAGGGCGGCCGCTCTCCGCACCGAAAGACCCTTATAATCCGTCCTACACCTCACTACATCAGAAGGGCGATGCGCGACTATGGATTGTGCCTGTCGCGAACATTAATGGCGCACGAGGCTATCTGGACGACGGGTTCGATCGAATACGACCGGTAATCGACGGGCATCTGGCGGACTCGAATGTGATCAGTCTGGCACTGTGTGACTGCGCCGACAACGCTGACAACCTACGTCATGCTGTCAATTACCTCAAGCAGAAGAATGCACGCTTCGTGACAATGACTCAGCTTATTTCGGAGCTTTAGTAAAAGACTTCAGCGTATGACAGGTTAGACGAAGGTCGCCCCCTCCTCTTATGAGATACAGATAGTAGGGATGAGGGGGTAAGACGGGAAATGTATATCGTTTTGGAATAGTGCCCCCGAGGCAACCATAGATTAGGATTTGGCATGGCAGAAGATCGAAAAGTGGCAGTTATTACAGGAGCAAGCAGCGGGATTGGCGCAGCGGCCGCGGAAGCGCTGCATCACGCAGGGTTTTCCGTAGTGTTGGGCGCGCGGCGTCTCGACAGACTGCAGGCGATCGGTGAACCGCTCGGCGCGAAGGTAATGGCGCTGGATGTGACGGATGCTGCGAGTGTCGAGGCATTCTGCGCGAACATTCCGAAAGCAAACATCTTGATCAATAATGCTGGCGGAGCATGGGGACTCGCCCCGGTAGCGAATGCAAGCGATGCCGATTGGGAACGAATGTACGACACCAACGTTCTCGGTTTGATGCGCATGACACGCGCACTCTTGCCGAAACTCGAGGCGTCCGGGGAAGGACATATCGTCAATATCGGGAGCGTTGCAGGACGCGATCCCTACCCCAACGGCGCCGGCTACAACGCCGTCAAGTTCGCGGTGCGCGCCATCACGCAGGTGCTGCGTCTAGAGCTGGTCGGCAAGCCGATTCGCATTACCGAGGTCGCACCCGGTCTGGTCGAGACAGAATTCAGCGAGGTACGGTTTGCCGGGGACAAGGAACGAGCGGCAAAGGTGTATTCCGGACTGACTCCACTGTCTGCAGCTGACGTCGCAGACTGCATCATTTGGGCAGTGACTCGCCCGCTGCACGTCAACATCGATGAAATAGTAGTCAAGCCTCTCGCACAGGCGTCGGCAACGGTCGTTGTGCGAAAATGAGTCACAACAACTCTTCACAAAGTACGAAGCACAAACACAATGTCTCACGATAACACACTCGACCCTGCAATCCGGTTACAGTACGACGCTGTACACAAGGATATGGGCTATTTCGACCGCTCATACGTCGGTAAACTGGCAATTTTCGGCATAGATCGTTTTAGCTGGCTGCAGGGCATGATCAGCAATGATGTATCTTGGTTGGAGCGAAGGATCTATTACGGCACCTGTCAAGCCTGTGTTTTGGATGCCACCGGTCATCTGCTCACCGACCTAGCCCTCATGCCGGTAAGAACGATTCAGGGCAGCATACCGTTGGTGAAGGAGCTGGGACTGCCCGAGGAGGAGTTCCTGATCGCGGACATTCCACGCGAAAATGTCGCCAAAATTATGGCGATTTTCGAACGATTCATCATCATGGAGGATGTCGAAGTAAAAGATGTCAGCGCCGCGCTAGGCTGTTTTTCATATCAGGGACCGACCGCAAGCGATGGATGGGAGATGAATTTTCCACCAGAGCGCGATCCGAATCGCGGTCTCCGCAGGCAGACATATACATTCCCAGCCGATTATACGGGATTATTAGGTTCCTACTCTACCCTTGGTTTCAACGTTTATTTCCCGGTCGCGCTGCGCGAGGCAATGCGTACGACGGCACAAAATGCGAACGTGCCTGAAATCGGCACTGCAGCGGAGGAGATACTGCGGATTGAAGCGGGCATTCCAAAATACGGTGCGGATATGGATGAGACGAACATCGCGCTCGAAGCCAATCTCGGCCCGACGCATATCTCGATGAAAAAGGGCTGCTACGTCGGTCAGGAGATTATCGCACGAATCGATTCACGCGGACATACGAACCGCTCACTGACAGGGCTAGTATTCGAGAAAGGTAACGCTCCGGAAGTCGGTGACATAATTACGGCGACAGAACCTGATGGAAGCCAGAAAGATACCGGACGTATCACGAGCGTCTGCGCGGTTTCGCCTGCGATGCAAGACCGTCCGATCGCCCTCGGATACGTGCGGCACGAACACCATGAATCACAAGCAAAGCTGACGGTCGGCGCGAATTCAATCGAAGCTGAAATCGTTCCGCTTCCCTTTTTCAAGACACCTCCAAAACAGTATTGACCTCAACACAGTCGAAGCGATCCGAGGTGGCAGCCTGCGTGAACAACTGAAATTTTTCGTCCACCACGCAGGATAAAGTGGTAGCGCGAAATGCCGGCACTATCGCTTCGACGGCGTAAACTGTGTCCACTCGTCCATCATATTCTCGATCATCAGTTCCTGTGCATCCGTCCAGTCAGCTAACCGGTAATCTCTTCCCTCCGGTGGAGTGAGCGGATTCTTGACTTCCATATAGGCATGAAGAATCTCGGTACCGTCAGCAAGCATAAAGTAGAAGCCAGCACGACTTTTGACGTGGCCCGTTTCATAGTTGACACCGTAAAACGGATCGAAATAGTAGTGTCCATTATCATAACGCGGCTCGTCCAGCACCCCTAAGATTAAGGCATCGACTTTCAATTGCGCCGCCAATTTCCTCACCTGATCTGCAAGTGGAAACGGAAATTTCGTGCCGCGTGTTGCACCGCCCTCCTTGAATAGATCTTCCGGTTTTTGTTTTAGTTCGGCAAGAGCTGCCATCGTCTCTTCTCTCGAGAGCACAGCGTAAGGCAGTCGCGCGCCAGCACGTTCGGGAAGGCGCGTATTAGCATGGCTCAGGAGCTCCTGACGCTGGCGGAGAAAAGATTTACGACGCACTACCTGTTCTGGGGAAAGCTTCGGAACTGATTTTTCGCTCGGTGCGCTTTTATTTTTATCGGCTGCCACTTTCTCTCCTGCCAATTTGGCAGCGTCTGCTCCGTAGAAGAGCGGCACGACCGCAATGCGATGCACAGTTGCCAAAACCGATCTCTTTTTTTCTTTTGGCACATCTGACGAGGCGCGGGCAGCTTGCATTGTCAGAGACAGACAAACTAAAGGCAGTAATGCCGCAACAACGAGCGAAGTCATTCTTTTCATTGGATTTTCATTCTCAGAATTTGCTACGAGAAAAGTATCGTTTCCCAATCATCGTGCATGCGAAGCCAGATGTCGATCGGTCACAAGGTACGAATATAGGCATTACCGGGAAGACGTTTGATGAAACCCGCCATTTCAAGATGGAACATCGCCACTCCGGCATCCGACGCAGATAAACCGGCTGCCTGCGCGATCGAGTCGATATGCTGTGGTGTAAGCGAAAGCGCTTCAACCAGAGTGCGCTGCTCAGCTGTCAGTGTGCTCATAAGTTGATTTCGACTCGCCGAAACTGCCGCACGTCGTTCAGTTTCTCCGCTGGTCGATGCAAATCGGTGTGAGATACCGCCTCTGTCTGCGGCCTGATTATCATCCACGTCCGCGGATCCGTCACTCAAACCATCGATATCCATGAAAGTCTGTAGGCTTTTGGGAGCAGTTAGCACCACCATCCCGACTGCACGCAGAATATCTTCTGTTTCCGTGACAACGATATGACCGTCTTTGATGAGCTGGTTCGTACCGACACTCGAGGGTCGGTCTATGTTGCCCGGAACGGCCATCACGACCCTGCCCTGATTGACTGCATGACTGACAGTATTCAGTGCACCGCTCCGCTCCGGAGCTTCGACAACGAGGACTCCCTGCGACATGGCGCTTATCACCCTATTTCGATGAGGAAATCTCCAGCTTTCCGGCTGCGCGCCGGGAGGATACTCGGAAATTAGCGCACCATTCTGGACTATTTCGTCGAAAAGCTGTCGATTCGGGCGCGGATAAGCTACGTCGATCCCGCATCCCAGCACAGCCAGAGTTCGTCCTCCCCCGCTTAACGCCCCGCGATGGGCTGCCGTATCGATGCCGATTGCCCCACCGCTGATGACTGTCAAACCGTGACCGGCGAGTTCCCGACCGAACCGTTCTGCGGTAGCTTTTCCATACGGTGTGGCGCCACGAGAACCCACGACTCCGATACCGAAGCGATCGGCTTCCTGCAATGTGCCGCGTACAAATAACAGAGCGGGAGCATCTGGCGTCTCAGCAAGAACCGGAGGAAAGTCAGGATGTCCGAGCCAGAGAATACGGACCTCGAATGTGTCCATTACTCTCAGTTGCCGGGCAGTCGGTTCGAGCAGCGGATCTCGCAGCCGAAGCAGTTGGGCTGAGCGCATCTCCTCGATTTCGTCCAGCGCTCTGTCTGCAGCGTCGAATATGGCCCGGGGATCGGAATCGAAAGCTTTGAGCAGTGCACTGATCAGGCGAGGTGATAGCTGAAGATTCGCCAGATGCAGCCATGCATGGGAAATATCATCTGGGATTGCGGCTTCCGGCTCGCGGTTGTAGTCATCGCTTAAAGTACCAACTGGCCCCTGATCAGAAATTGTTTTCGTCTCCCAAGCAGACCATGACAGGATGGCTGCTCACAACGCAAGGCAGATTATTCAGGAGCAATCCTGTAT
>JBBQPY010000001.1:0-130469 GCA_038216735.1 Chthonomonadales bacterium | reverse complement strand
CGCGTCTCACGCCCGATGATCTCTTGCGGTGGCTGCAAGGAACGCAAGAGCGCAACGAACGTGCCAAGCGTTCGCACATCAAACGACGGCAAGCTCGCTTGCTAAAAGGTTCACCTCCTGACCCGTCGTTGTAATACTAGTAGCAGCATTCCAATATAGGCAGTCAGACCGAACGAGCGTCCCGTCAAAAACAGACCGAGAATGACGCCGACAACGGAGAGCGGCACCGCCATCAGGATCGTGAGCGGGAAAACGAACGACTCGAACTGTGACGCCAGAAGCATATAGATCAGTGCAATCGCCATGGCGACCGCGAGTCCGAGCCCTGAAAACTCTTGCTTCTGCTGTTTTTGATTCAGACCATAGTCCCAGTAGTAGCCCGACGGGAACTGATATTTTTTCAGCACTTTTTCGACGTCAGCCTGAATCTGACTTTGCGGGCGGCCAGAGGCGATGGCTGTGATAGCGATGTAACGCTGGCTATTCTGGCGGTCGATCTCATTGGGACCCAGTGCGTAGTGGGGTTTCGCAACCTGTCCGAGCGTAACATAGCCACTTGTCGGAGCGGTCACTGCCGATCCCGTGGATCCGCTCGTCGCTCCGTTGGCAGTTCCTGCGGAACTGGTGTTGCCGTTGCCAGGACTGATTGGCAGGTTCAACAGTTGATCGACTGTCTTGCGGTTCGCTTCCGGGAGTTGAACATAGATTGGATACTGGAATCCGTTCTCCTGATAGTAACTGGACAGTGTCCCATTCGTCGCCGTGTTGATCGTGTTCGCGATGTCGGAGAAGCTGATCCCGAGCTGAAGCGCCTTCTCGCGGTCGATCGTGAACTGCAGCTCAGGCGTCGCATCCTGAACGGCGGTGTCGGCATTTTCCATTCCCGGCACATTGCGTACCTGCGCCAGGACATCGCGCGAGACTGCGGAGAGCTGCGTCAAGTTCTGTCCGTAGATGTCGATTTCGATATTCTGGTTGCCGCCAGAGATGACCTGCGTCACGATATCATAAGGCTGGACAATCACGCGTGCTCCTGCCAGATGCAGTTTGCTCTGGACATAAGCCATGATCTGCTGCGTGCTGCGCTTGCGATTATCCTTCAGGCGTATCGTCATATTGCCCTGATAAGGCGTCTGCGTCGTGGTTGTACCACGCAGACTGAGTGTCGTCCCGGCGGCGGCGAACAGAGTCTCCACTTCCGGAATCTGCTGTACGAACGCTTCAGCCTGCTGAATGGTAGCATTGGTTTTCGAAAGGGCTGTACCTACCGGCAGCCTGACGAGCACGGTGAAGTTGCCACTATCTGTCTGTGGCAGGAGTTCGGTGCCGATCTGCGGCACAAGCAGCAGGCTGCTCGCGGTAACCAGCAAGGCGCCGCCAACCACCACCCAACGATGCTTCAGTGACCACTGCAGTCCCCGGTGATAGGCGCTGTCGAGATCGTCGAATCGATCCCCAAACCAGTTGAATACGTGCCCGATGATGCCGGTTTTCTTCTTTTTCGTCCCGGCATTCGTATCTGGTGCAGGGGAGGAAACAGGGTTTTGCTCGGCTGGTTTATGCCCGTTGTTTGCTGTTCTGCCATTGGGACTGTGCCCATTGGAGGCGTGTCCGTTCGATTCCGCCTTGCGCTTTTTCTCAGCTTCGTACTGACGGTGGTGCTCACCGTCCTCGCGAATTTGGCTCTCTTTGATGAACCGTGACGCGAGCATCGGGACGACCGTCAGCGCATCCAGCATCGAGATCGAGATCGAGAAGATCACGACCAGGGCGAACTGTGTAAACAACTGTCCCGCCTGCCCGCGAATCAGCAGCAGTGGCAGGAACACGACCATGATCGTAATCGTCGACGCGACGACCGCACCGGTAATCTCATTCGTTCCGATGACTGCGGCTTCGGAGGCGCGTTTTCTATCACGTTCGATATGCCTGAAAATGTTCTCAAGCACGACGACGGCATCGTCGACGATCAGTCCTGTCGCAAGCGAAAGTCCGCTGAGAGAGAGGTTGTTGAGTGAGAATCCGCAGACGTAAAAGAGAGTGAACGTAGATATGATCGAGATCGGAATCGAGAGCGCGACGACGAGCGTACTGCGGAAATTGCGCAGGAAGAACATCAGGATTACGACGGCGAGTGCGCCGCCGATCAGTGCCGAGTTGCGAACGTCGTCGATCGAATTCTGAATGAACTGGGACTGGTCGTACGCCATACCGAACTTTAGATTCGGATACAGTTTGTTGACCTGGAGCAGTTTATCGCGAACGTTCTTAGCAGTATCGACGGTATTGGCTTCACTCTGTTTGACGATGATCATGCCGACAGCATCTTCACCGTTCAACCGCGTGTAAATACGCTGTTCCTGATAGCTGTCGCGTACGTTTGCGACCTGCCCTAAAGAGACCAGCTGCCCTCGATAGCTGCCGATCGGTATCGACGCTGCCTGCTTTGGGCTGGTAAAATAGCCCAGACTGCGGATCGTATATTCAGTGTCACTCTGTTTGGCGATGCCAGCGGGCAGGTCGATGTTTTCTTCGACGATTCGTTTGCTGACAGTTGCGAGAGCAAGATGATAGGCGCGTAATTTGTCGGGATCGATATCGACTATAATGGCTCGGGCTAGTCCGCCGGTGCTCGTTGCAGAGGCGACACCGTTTGCAGACTGCAGGATCGGCGAGACCTGATTATCCAGTTCCGACTTCAGTTTGGCAAGGTCGGGTTCGCCCGACACGCCGTAAATGAGGATCGGAAGCTGCGAAGGATCGATCTTAAAAACGATCGGTGTCTGCAGCGTAGGATCGGTCGGAAACTTCTGACGGGCGCGCTCAACCAGTTGAAGCACATCGACGGCTGCCTGCCCTACATCAGAGCCGTAGTTGAACTGGACACGCACGGTCGACTGTCCGGCAGTCGTCGTGGAGCTCACCTGATAGATGTTGGTTGCCGACGACACAGCCTGCTCGATCGGGCGCGTAATCTGCGTTTCCAGCTCTTCCGGTGCAACGTTTGCCCACTGCGTGACCACGATTACGGTCGGAAACGAAACCTTCGGCAACAGATCGACTGGCAAACGCATCAGACAGACCGCGCCGAGCAGTACGAGCGAAGCGATGCGCATTGTCACGGCGACGGGGCGTGAGACGGAAAATTGTCCTAAATTCATACTTCAGTTCTTTCCAACTTCCTAACAGTAATTCGAGTACGGGTGTCGCGAACACCTGTCACAATACAATAACCGTTCCTCAGCCCTGAAGTTGTATTGCACAAGGGCTCCGTAGATTGGTACGCAGCCGGCCCGCAAAGTTGCAGACTCAGGCGATTGGCGTTCGATTGGTCCAAGGATGAATCTCCAGCCGAAGTAAAGCCAGGTATCGCTCGAACTCGCTGTATTACAGAATCGCCATTTGATATCAGCCCGTGACGGCGGCCTTCGCTTGTGCAGACTGGAGTTCCAGTCCCTGAGGTTCTACCTGCCGCCCGCGCCTCCTCCACCACCCGAACCGCCTCCGCCTGTACCTGCTCCGGACGCCCCACCAGAAGAGCCGCTACTAGAACTGCCCGTGCTCGCGCCGCCATTGCTGGAGGCGCCTGCCCCCGACGTTCCAGCGCCCTGACCTCCTGGTGCACCTGGCGCTGCGCCGTTGCTGCCGTTCTGGACGGCAGGATTGCCAGCCGCGCCGGGGGAATTGCTTGTATTACTGCCAGACCCGCTTGTGGAGGGCGCATTACTCACGGCGCCAGCCGGGGCATTGCCGCCGTTCGCACCCCCGCCAAAGCTAGAATTCGTACCGTTCGTGCTCCCGGTGCCGGAAGTACCGCCATTAACAGACTGTGATCCGCTGCCATTCACGCTGTTTCCGGTGGAGCTTCCGCCGGGAGCAGAGCCACCGCCATTTCCATTCGTCGGCGCGTTCGGCCCGCCACCACCCATCGACGAATTCGACTGTCCAGACCCATCTCCCGATGCCGCGCCTCCCCCGCTCGTATTCGTAACGGGCCTCGATTCGCCTGCAGCCTGATTCGCGGTGATGGCTACCTTCTGTCCGTCCTTAACGGGCGCTCCGCTCAGCGTGACGACATTCTCTCCTGCCTGCACGCCCTGCGTAATCTGAATGCCTGCCGCATCGGAATCACCCGTCTGTACCGGACGAACGTGCGCAACGGACTGGGAATCGACCACAGTTACCGTTTGTGTCTTGTTCTTACCTGGCTTGACGGCTTCGCGCGGCACAACGACTGCGTTCCGAGTGCGCTGTGTCTCGATCGTTACGCGCGCAAATAATCCTGGTTTGATGATGTTGCCGGGGTTGTTGAGCGTGAGACGGATCGTAAACTGACGACTGGAAGGGTCGGCTGCGGGGTTGACCTGTGTTATCGGACCGGTAAAAGTCTGCCCTGGCAGTGCGTCGAAGACGGCTTTCGCGCTCATACCCTCATGCACATGACGGCTGATGTCTTCAGGCACAGAAGTAGTGACATACATCTGCTTTACGGATTCGATGTTGAGTATCTGCTGACCTGCGGTAACGACAGTGCCGGGATCGGCATTTCGAGTGGTGACATATCCATCGACGGAAGAGCGCAGAATAGTATCGCCGAACTGCGACTGCAGATTGCGGAGCGTCGCTTCGGCATTGCTGACTGTTGCCCTGAGTGCGGCAAGGTTGGCTTGATACGCGGGACCCTGCGCCGTGCCAGCACGCGCGAGATCGAGCGCGGCCCGAGACTGTCCGACGGACGCACGACCGGCTTCGATGTCGGCAAGCCCTTTTTTCTTCGTGATCGAAAGTTGGTCCACTGCAGACGATTTCTGTGCCAGCGCAGACGACTTCGAGGACTTCGCCGCCTCCAGCAGGCCGCTGGCTACATCGAGCGCGCCCTTCTGAACATTAACCTGTGTGCGTGCGTCGTCCACATCCTGTGCGGCAGTGAATCCCTGTTTATAAAGGTCGTAGGTACGATTGTAGCGTACCGTTGCGTTGTCCAAATTCGCCTGTGCGCTTCGGATTCCTGCTTGAGCGTTTGCGATCGCTGCCGATGCGTTGTCCACACGCCCCTGCGCATCCGTCACCGCCGATTGAGCGGAAGCTACCTGCGCTGCATAGTTCTGTTCGACCTGGTTGGCATTTGCCTGCGAACTGCTGACCGCCGCCTGCTGCTGTCGGATCCCCGATGTGATCTGAACACTGGTCTGATTCGTGGTAAGATTCGCTTGTGCCAGACGCTGCTGGGCTTCTGTCACCGTTCCCTGCTGTGCCTGCACCTGAGCCAGAATCTGGGATGGATCGATGCGCGCAACTTCCTGCCCAGCGCGCACGATGTCACCCTCGCGCAGGCTTAGGTTGGTTAGCAGCCCGGTCACTTTTGAGGATATGCGGACATTGTATGGCGCTTCTGCGCTTCCGATTCCTTCATAAGTGTGCACAATGTCACGCATGGTCGCGGGCACGGCGTTTACATTCGGCGGAGCGTTCTTTCGAGCTGCCGCTGCCTGATCCTGCGTGGCTTTCGCCTTTTTGCTGGTCATTAGTCTCCAGCCGATCAGGCTGGCGAGCAGCAGTGCCGGAACTAAAAAATAGAGAATGCGCTTCATGACTGTTTCCCCGCATAATGTTTCATTCCTGTGAAATGTTCATACCAGTGTATCATATTATCGTATCTGACGGAAGGTCAATCACTTTTGTTCATTCGCCTTGAGTCTTTGGAATCCCATCTGAGATCGATCGACACTGATGCAAAATCGCACACCCGACGAAATCCTGCACGGCAGGCTATAATGTCCCAAGAGCACGCATCCACCGAACTTCAACCAGCGGCTGCAATACCGTGTCAGAAATGGGAATCAATGCCAGACAGTGAGAAAATGAGCGATGCTCGCTCGCTCAGAAGCGTTTGTGTGTTTTGTGGATCGAATACGGGGAGGAATCCGCTCTATGCCGAGGCAGCGAAAGCGTTGGGCAGTGAACTGGCGCGTCGCAAGGAAGTGCTCGTGTACGGTGGAGCGCAGGTAGGACTGATGGGGATTGTTGCCGATGCCGCGCTTGCGGCGGGCGGTGAGGTGATTGGAGTAATGCCGGAAGCGCTGATGGCGAAAGAGGTCGCGCATCGGACGCTGTCCGACCTGCGCGTTGTCGGCACGATGCACGAGCGCAAAGCGCTGATGGCGGAGTTGTCGGATGCTTTCGTCGCGCTTCCAGGCGGTATGGGAACGTTCGAGGAGTTTTGTGAGGTGGTGACGTGGGCGCAGATCGGGCTGCACCACAAGCCCTGCATCTTGTATAACGTTGCTGGCTATTATGACCCGCTGCTTGCGCTAATCGATCACGCCGTCGCCGAGCAGTTCATACGCCCCGAGCAACGCAACCTGGTGCTCGCAGCAGCCACTCTCGACGAACTGTTTATGCTGCTCGAATCGTATCGCCCGGCAGTTCCGGACAAGTGGTTCGATAAATAGTGAACTTCAGTTCAGTCCCAGCCACCAAAGCGCACGACCGAACCACGGGCGCGGAAGGGAGACAGGAGGGACAGCGCTTGCCTGTTCGAGCGCAGTGACGATAGCTGCGTTGCGTTGTGCCAGTGCGAGTTCGAGTGCGCTGCATCCTTTGAAATGGGCGTCGGGACTCGCGCCTTTTTCGAGCAGAAGTCGAACCATGTCCGTATCGTCATTGAGGGTGGCGAGATAGAGTGCAGGCATGCCTTCAGCATCATGCGCATTCGGGTCCGCTCCGTGCGCAAGCAGCATTTGCATCGTCTCGCGCTGCTGCAGCATCTCTGCCCACAGTAATGGCGAAATTCCCGTTTCATTCTGTGCATTTACATCAGCGCCGCGCTCGATCAGCGCCTGCGCTTCCTTTGGGAATGCCGCCGCGATGCTGAGGGCGGTCACGCCGTACTCGTCTCGGTCATCGATTCTCGCCCCCCGATCAAGCAGGAGGCGCACCATCGCTTCATTTCCCGACATCACGCCAAGCATCAGCAGACTCGTCTGATGCTTCCGATGTTCCCGTGCCTCCTTGGTCAGCAAAGAGTTGAGAACAGCCGCAGGACTCGGCTTTTGCAAATCTCCCGGCAACCACAGATTCGCTTTCGCGGGGCTATCGAGAAGCGATTGGGCGGTCGCGACGTCGCCCTTTTGTACGGCGACAATAAGCGCTTCCCGCTGCTTCTCCCGCTGGATGCGCAGCAGTTCGCGTCCTCCGATAACCGCGACGACAGCCAGCAGACCGAGTGCAAGCAGAGCGATGATTTTTGTGCGCGGTTTGCGTTTCATGATAGCTATTGTCGACCGAGAAACTCGACCATCGTTCGGGACCCCTTATGATCTGGCTCCTGCCTCTTTTAGCAACCGAATGCTCCTCAAGAAGTTCGATTTCCGTGACAGTGAGAGCGGGGTTTCGCCCGAATTATTGCGATGATTTACATCAGTCCCATACTTGACGAGCAACTCGACGAGCTGAGGATGGTCAAAATCTTTGACACACATGATTAACGGCGTATCACCATCCACATTGATGGGATCGATCTTCGCGCCGAGAGCTAAGATCATTTCTACAATTGGTATTGACCCTCGGAATGCTGCATAATGAAGCGGAGAGTTCTTATCTTTATCAGCGACATTTACTTCCGCGCCGTGTTTAAGTAACGTTCGAATTGTTTCTGCGTCAGCAATACCTGTTCCCAGCAGAAGCGCACTGTCTCCCTGCTTCGATCGTGTATTGACATTGGCACCCTTTGCGATTAGAAAATCTGTAAGCGCAGCATTATCCTCTCCCTGCATCGCAAGCATCAGAGGAGTTTTCCCATCGTTGTCTGTTCTATTGACATCACCTCCTGCCTTCGCCAAAATATGTGCAATTTTGATCACATTATTTCTGAGGGGGTTATGTCTAGACTGCATCCGATGAAGCGTCGTTCTGCCGTCTTCATCCACGATACGCGCGTTAGCACCATGATTTAGTAACTCTTGTATCGCTTGCAGTCGCCCATGGGAAACTGCCCACAGCAAGGGTGCTTCGTGGTCATGCGTTATATCATTCGGGCTGGCGCCCGCATGCAGCAGCGCTTTCACAAGGGCGACATTTTCGCTGTCTCCACCCGGCTGACTGCACGATTCTTGATAAAGTGCCATCTCGAGAACTGTAGACATCTGTGAGATTGCCGGTTCCTGCTCTTCATGATCCAACCTAAACGCCAGCCGCATCTGCTGCCATACGTTCAATCGTTTCTGTGGTACATCACGGATGTTCAGGTTAGCCCCACTCGCCAGCAAAAGTCGGGTCTCCACTGGATCCCCACTGCGTACTGCTCCGAGCAGCTGCATGTTCAAGTCGTGCTGATTTTTTGCCCGGTAAACAAACCCACAGAACGCCGAGGCCAGAACGAAAAATATGGCGCAGGCAACCATCAGCAGCTTCCTGCGTGACGACTTGCGGTTTCTAACTATGTTATCAGGCATCGATATTTCCTTTTAAAATCTCCTGAAAGCGAATCGTCAGAGTATGGCGCCTGCTGTTTGCAAGAGGCGTATGCTCTGCTTGTCTTCCCACATCTTTGCTAAGGAAAGCGCTGTTTCCCGCTGTTTATTGCGATGATTGACATCTGCACCGCGTGCGATAAGCAACTGCACAATATCCGAGATTCGTGGAGTTGAGACAGTCCTGAAGCAACCGAGTAGCGGAGTGTCACCGTTCCCATCGCATGCATCGACCCTGGCCCCATGTGCGAGGAGAAAGCGAACCATATGGATGTTCCCATAGACGCAATTCTGCAATAGCACACTTGCTCCGGCATTATCTGCTGAATTAACGTCATTCCCTCGCTGCACTAACATTTCAGCAATCTTGAGTGCGTCAAGATCATCGCTTTGCATAAAATGTATTGGAATTCTACCGGAATAGTCTTTTGCGAGAGGATTTGCGCCATGATCAAGCAAAATCTGTACAGTTTGTGGAAAGTCGCGTCCCGCCGCTATCATCAGGGGAGTGATCGTGTCGCTATCTGAACCGGCATCCGGACGTGCCCCGGCATCCAGGAGCGCCTGCACAAGCAGGGCATTTTCGTTCTCCTGTGACATTGCAATTTCCAACATCGTTCGCATCACATGGCTCAACTGATCGTCCGAAGACTTGCTGTTTCGATGAAAGGCGATTTGTATCTGCTGCCAGAGGCTGAGCTGCTCATCCGGTGAATCGCGAATGTTAGGATCGGCACCTCTTGCTAACAGCAGACGAGCTACATTCGCATCCCCACTGCGTACCGCCACGAGCAGTTTCCTATTCATGTCGTGTTGCGTTTTTGCTTTATAGACCCATCCGCAAAACGATAACGCCAGCACAACAACTGTCGCGGTGGCAGCGATCCGCAGCTTTCTGCGGGTCGTGTTACGGGGGTTAACCGCAGTGTCAGACAGAAGGACTACTTTTTTCGTTGGGATAACCCTTCCTTTCCACCATTCTAATAGGTGACCAGGAAGCGTTGTTCGTCTTTCTGATCAGCTCGCGGTGAAATCTCTATTTCGACCTTCTGCCCAAGAGAATCCAAACAGTCAAAGAGACGGTCGAGTGTGAACCCTTTGAGACGCCCATTGATGATATTGCTGATATCGGGTTGTTTCAATCCCATCTTTTCTGCAGCTTCAACTTGTTTCCATCCCGCCGACTCGATAAGATTTGCAATATATATCGCGATCTGCGCTTTCGCCTGACGCTCTCGTGGGTTAGAAAGACCGAGGTCGGCAAAAACGTTGCCACATCCTTCTGAAATCTCACTGCTCATAGTTGGCTCCTCTGAAACTAGGGTCTATACACAGCATTATAGTGCGCCTCTGCAATCTTGAGGCGATCTTTTATTAGTCGAATATCATTTTGGGAAGTCTCGATGCCACGGGCACTCTTTTTCATGAACGCATGAAGGATGTAGACTGCTTCAGCAAACCTTACCGTGTACACACAGCGGTAGGTATCCCCATCGAAATCGTTTTTGATTTCCAGTACGCTTGCGCCGGTAAAGCCGCGCATAATATGCGCAGACAGTGGATTGAGTCCGCCTTGTACCTGAAACAGCGAAAATCCGAAGGCGTCGCGCACGTCTTCAGGCATCTCTTTCAAATCCTTCAGTGAGGAGCCAACCCAATGTATTGAGCGCAGTTGTGGTTGCAGAACGATAGTTGGTTTCCTCACGGTTCAATATAGCATATTTATTATAACTAGGGGGAGCAGCTAGAACCAAACGCATTTTCGACATAGCAGAAAGGACTACTGATCAGGCTCCGATTAATGTTACCTCCGGCCCCGAGCAGTTTTCGATTCAATTCATTTTGAGTTTTTGCCTTGTCGATCCACCCGAAGAACGGCAACGCCCACGCGATAAGCGGTCCCAACGCAGCGAATACCAACTTATTGCGCTTCCTGTTACGGGAGGCAATCGCGGTATCGGATATGTCGCTTGCCGTGATCTCCTCGCGGAAATCCAGCATTACACATTTATTTGTTGCCCATTAGCAGACGTGACACCAGCGCCCGCGGCAGATCGGGAGCGATCAACGTTTTCGGACTGCCCTCGCGCTCGAGGATGTATTCGGCGGCACGAAAGCCACTGTGTGCCGCGCCCTCCATCGTCGAGGGCCAGCCCGTCTGTGTCCACTCGCCAGCCACATAGAAATTAGTAATCGGACTGCGCTGGTCGGGGCGCAGCGCATCGACGCCCGGCTTCGGTGAGATCGTCGCTTTGGGCCACTTGACTACCTGAGAACGCACTAACGACGCCGAACGCGCGCCCGGCACACAATCCTGTACCTCCGCCAACACGAGCGCAACCAACTCTTCTTTAGGCATCTTCGACAGCCGATACGAAGCACTGATCACCATACTCAGATAGGTCCCATGCCGCACAGCGGCATCAGCGAACTGAGGTTCAGGTGCCTTGGAGTTCTCCGCGCTGCCAGCGTTATCGGTCTCATGTCGGGTTTCATAAATTGCCGTCTTGTTGAAAATCCATTCGGTGGTGCGGTCGAGCGTAGCGAGCGCGGGCGGGCAGTCGAAACGCCGATCGAACCAGAGATGGACGCCGATGATAGGCGAGAGTTCGATGCCGCGAATGTTCTCCCAGTAGGCGACGCCATCCGTCACGTCGGGAGGCAGCAGTTTCAGCAGCAGGTCGCATTGAAGTGCACTGACGTAATAATCTGCGGTGATCGTCTCTTCATCCAGCAGCGAAACGCCGGTTACATGCCCGTTCGCACCGCCAGAAAAATGGATTTTGTCGACGATGGTGCGTGTCCTTACACAGGAGCCGCGCGTCTTCAGGTAGGCAACGGTTGGTTCGGTGTAGAGTGTGCCGAGCGGAACTGTCGCGACGCCGAAATGGAACCCGGTCGCGTTGGAAAGAAAGCCGTCCCGGAATATTTTAAAGGCGTGAGTACAGGAAATTCGATCGAGTTCCTCGTTGCACGCGCTGACCAGAATTGGTCGCCAGAATCGAGCGATCGCGCGCTCGGACTGTCCCGCACGCGCAAACCATGTGCCAATATCCAGAGCGTCGTATTTTGGGTCGGCACGCACATGCAGCATCGCCGACATCGCTCGGGCTATTCCGATCTTATCGCGCAGCCCGAGCGAACGAAACTGAAGGAAAGAAAGAGAGGTGTGCGCTGGAGCGGGCAGTCCACAGCCCTTGATGACAGACCTTTTACCCTCGCCGTCCAGAAATTCGATCGCGTCGAAGTAGCGGATTTTGTCGTGAACGCCGAGGCGTTCCAGCAGTGCGGCAAGGCTCGTACAGCAACGCATCGTGCCGTGCTGGCACTCGTCGACGCGCTCGCCCGTTTGCGGATCGATGTAGGAAGAGGCACGCCCGCCGAGCAGCGGACGTTTCTCGAACAGTTCGACATGGAGTCCGGCGTCCGCGAGCGCACACGCTGCGGATATGCCTGCCACGCCACCACCGATCACTACCACTTTTTTCTGCTGCTTTGCCATTGACTCCTGATACTGTGAAAAATTTTTAATGTGGAAAGTCGATAGAGGGCATTCACCTGGGTCATATTACGGATTGAATATGATGCATAATACCCGATTTGCTCCTCCAGAAGCAGGCAGGTCGAGCAGGCTAGCCTGAAGGGGTTTATTTGCACCCTCTACCCGCCGTCTGTCTAAAGTTGACCCTCTTTCCCCCCGAAAATAGACCAGCATTCCAAATAAGCAACAGATTTGATAGGCAGCATAGCCGTTAGCAAGGCAGAATGGCTGACGCGGTAGCGACCCTGGCTCTACAACCCACAAAAATCTTTTGAGCACCTGACAGACGCTCGATTAAAATCAAATTAGAAACAAATATCTTCTCAGAGAAGGCAGCGTACAACAATGACGGCTACAGCCACCGCTCCGAATAGCCTCGATAACAACTCAGACAAAGATACTCTAGGGCACGAATCTCAGCTCGTTGCCTTCGTACTCGCTGGCGAAGTCTATGGCGTCGAAATCGCGGCAATTCAAGAGATAATCCGGCTTCTTGAGATCACGCAGATACCGCGTGCGGCTCCTGATATCGAAGGAGTGATCAACCTGCGCGGCAAAATAGTGCCGATCCTGAACCTGCGCCAGCGGCTTGGTCTGCCGCCTGCTGAGCGAAGCAGGGCGACACGTGTGATCGTCGTCGAGATCGAGGATTGCACCGTGGGCATGATCGTGGATGGTGTCACCGGGGTGATGCGGGTCGATGAAGGAAGCATCGAGTTGCCCTCGAAATTGCTGACCGATATCGATTCCGATTACTTGCGGGGAGTGGGAAAAGTAGGAGACACGCTGCTGGTGCTTCTGAATATGAAGCGAGTACTGCGTCTTGATATACAACACCAGATACAAAAGGCTGCTTGATAGCGGTCTACACATTGCAAAACTGATTTTGCAGGTGAATCGGAAGGGTGAGTTTGCGCTGTGCGCCATTCTCCTGTTTTTTGGTTTATGCGTTGTTTGCGCGATCTGACATAGAAGGACGTTTCGATGAACGAAGACATGAGCCAGTTTCTAGGGGTTTTCCTCGATGAGGCGAACGAACAGATGGATCTCCTGGAGCAGGAGATTCTTAAGCTCGAACACGAGTCCTCTCAAGAGCTGCTGCAGGTAATATTCCGCGCTGCCCATACACTGAAAGGCTCTTCCCGCGCGATGGGCTTCACACCGATGGGTGAGTTGACACATGCGATGGAAGATGTCTTCGATATGCTGCGGAACGACACCCTGACCGTCGATCAAGAGCTCATAGATGCCCTTTTTGCCGCCCTGGATGCGCTCAAGGCGATGAAGGATGAGATTGCCGCAAGCAGCTGCACGACGGTGGACACCACTGTCGAGACCGCGCGGCTGCGTGCCGTACTCGATCGTGCGCAAGAGATGTCGTTACCAGATCGGAGATCTGGAAGCGGGGCAATGCCGTCGCCGCAGATTGCGGCGGGCGTTCCTCGAGTATCTCCTGTTGCTCCCGGTCAAGCTGCGGCACTCGCATTCCGAACGGTGCTTTCGCCAACGCAGGTCGTTGCGATGCAGGATGCGCAGGCGAGTGGATTCACACTCTTTTTGCTGCGCGTTCAGATCGCGCAGGATTGTATTATGAAATCGGTCAGGGCGATGATGGTGCTTCAGACGCTCGACCGAGTCAGTTCCGCACTCGCATCCACCCCTGATGAAGACGCACTCGAAAACGAGGAGTTTGGCGCCACATTCGAAATCGTCGTTGCTACTCAGGAGCAGACTGCCGCGCTGCATGCTGCCGTAATGAGTGTCAATGAAGTGATCGGCGTTGAGATCGTTGACTGGAACACGCTCGATAATACCGCGGCGAGTCTCACGCCTCGAGCACAAACTGCACCCATTCCCGAAGAAGTGACGATGCCGATTGTTATCCATTCGGAAGCGCTGAGGGAAGGCGAGGACGGCGGTTCGACAAGACGACCGAGCGATAGGCGCACAGCCGATGTCGGCCCCGAAGGTCGTGGTAAATCTCCAGACGAAGTGCAGGTCATCGCAGCCGAAAAGAAGGTCATTACTACTCAGCCGCAAACGGTACGCGTCGATGTCGTGCGTCTCGACAAACTGCTGAATCTGGTAGGAGAGTTGGTGATCGACCGTACCCGGCTCGCCAGACTCGGGACGCAGACCAACACCGGCGATTTCCTCGAGCATCTCACAGACACGGCGGCGCACATCGGGCGCATCACCGACGAGCTGCAGACCGAGATAATGAAGGCACGCATGCTGCCTGTCGACAGCGTCTTCAGCCGTTTCCCGCGCATGATACGCGATCTGGCGCAGAAGCTCGGTAAAGAAATCAACTTCGTCGTCGAAGGCAAAGAGACCGAACTCGATCGGTCGGTCATCGAAGTGATCGGCGACCCGCTGATCCACATGCTGCGCAACAGCGTCGATCACGGGATCGAGATGCCCGAAGAGCGCCGCGCGGCGGGTAAAGAACTCGTCGGCACGGTGACGCTTCGTGCCCGCCACCAGGAAAGCTATATCGTAATCGAGATCGAGGATGATGGCAAGGGGCTTGACCCTGCGAAATTGCGAGCTATCGCCGTAAAAAAGGGAGCAATGACGCTGGAGGAAGCCAACCGCCTGACCGACAAAGAGGCGATTCATCTCATTTTTGCTTCGGGGTTTTCGACGGCAAAGGTCGTGTCCGACGTTTCAGGGCGCGGCGTGGGCATGGATATCGTACGCAGCAACCTGCAGAAACTCGGCGCACTGATCGATATCGATAGCAAAGTAGGGGTCGGCAGCACCTTCACAGTCAAATTGCCGCTGACACTAGCGATCGTGCGCGGGCTGCTGGTTAATGTCGATCGGTGTGTCTATGCGCTTCCACTGAATGCGGTCGTCGAGACGATACAAGTCGATCCAGCGAGTATTCATCTAGTAAACCGACGCGAAGTCATCCATCAGCGCGGCACGACACTGCCGTTGATTCGGCTGCGCGAAGTGTTCGCGCTCGGGGAGATCGTTACCGAAAGTTCCCAAGATCGCGCGGTCGTGGCTGCTGGTAAGTCCGTTAAGCCGCCGAAACTCAAGGTGACCGGCGGTATGTCCGCAAAGCAGCGGGCAGTCCAGGAGATGGTGGGCAGCGCTGACGAACCGAACGAACTCGTCTCGAGTCAACCAATGATGGATACAGAATTCAGTGATTGGTCACCGGATAAAATGGCGGTCCCACAGTCGCCCGCATCCGCTGCTAACGATCCTGATCCTGTTTTTGCGGAGCCAGTTTCTGCTGATCTGATTTCGAGCGGGGAAATCGTAGAGCTGCGGCAAAAGAAGGCAGCCGAACTCCATTATGTCGTGATCGTCGGAAGCGGAGATCGACAGGTCGGTATGATTGTCGATGGGCTGATCGGTGAGCAGGAAGTCGTCATCAAGTCGTTGGGCAAGTTCATCGGCGACATTCGCGGGTTTTCGGGTGCGACGATCCTTGGTGACGGACGAGTCGCACTCATCATCGACGTCGATGGACTCATAAATATCGCCGTACAAGAGAGAGGGAAATCGTATGCCGCCTGACATCAAATCTATCAAGATCGACCGCGCCGTATTTCAGCAGACGCTGGAAAAGAAATTGGCGGATCTTCCTCCGCTCCCAGCGGTCGTGATGCGAATCATGCAGACGGTCAACGACCCCGACACCTCCGCCGAAGAGCTGAATCGGCTTATCGCCATGGATCAAGGGCTCGCGTCGAAAGTGCTGAGAATCGTTAACTCGGCTTACTACGGTTTCCCGAAGCGTATCAGCACTCTGACGCACGCGATCGTAATTCTGGGCTACAACACGGTGCGAAACCTGGTGCTTGGGGTCTCGGCGTTCGGACTGCTGAGCCAGAAGAGTATGCCGTACGGGCTGAATCGGACGACGTTCTGGGAGCATTCGATGGCGACGGCTGTGGCTGGCAGCGTGCTTGCCCGCCGTCGTCTGCCTAAAGTGCGAACGGCGCCGGAAGAGGTTTTCATCGGCGGCTTGCTGCACGATGTCGGCGCTCTGTTCCTCGACAGCTATTTCCCGGTGCAGTACGCGGTGTCGATGGCTTTTGCCGTACGCGAGGGACGAACGGCGCGGGATGCGGAGAATATGGTGCTCGGTCTCGACCATGTGACTGTCGGTCGGCGGATTGCGGAGCATTGGAATTTCCCGCCGCATCTCGTCGCAATTATCGGCGAGCATCACGATCCGGCGCTCCAGACCGAGCATTTCGATCTGGTAGCGATTGCACATGCGGCAGACTGGCTCGCCTGGCAGATGGGTCATGCTGCGTCCGAGCATACGCAGGGACCCGTTCTCGATCCGGTCGTTGCCGAATGGCTTGGGCTCGATGAGGAAGCGTTGGAGACGGTGAAGGAAGAGATTCAGCAGCAGTACGAAGCCTGCACGGAAATGCTCAATATCGCCCGAGACGGCGCTTGATACTCAGTGATGGAACGGTCTGGCATTGCTGGACACGGGGTTGGAAACCCCGCTCTGGAATTGCCAGGCTCCCCTGCGCGGGCTGAGGACGAGCGGGGCTATTCGTCAGTCGAGTGTTATCGTCAGATCAGATGTTTCTCAGTTCCTCGACGAGCAGATAAACCGTTGTGGAAGGGTTGTCCTTTTCCGGGCAGCACGGTTTATATCCACTGTGTAGCCGCTTGGCGTTGGTGATTGCATCAGACTGTCTACTATAAAGCTCGGCATACATATTGGTGCTGTTTTTTAGGTATTCGTGGTTCAGCAATTGCGTGAGTTTATCTTTGTATGCGTACCGCGACATTGCAGCGTCATGATAGTCGAAATGCAGCAGATACCAGATTTCGAATGCCTCGTTCGAGTAGGCTACATTAATTCCTTCGCACTGTGCCAGCTGCAACGCTGCATTGAACTTGTTGGCAGGAAACGAATCCCGGTCGAAAACGCACCAGACGCGATCGTAAGCATCCGCTGACTTTGCCACAGCATCACGAAGTGTGATGGCTTGTTCGACTACGCCCCTCGTGTTGGCTCCGGTTCCATGAACGCTAATGTCTGCCCTGGGATTGCGGAAGCCAATGAAATAGTTCGGTTCTGTCTTTTTACCCTCGCAAACGATCAGAAATCGTTTTCTCTCCTCCCGCGTTGCGACACTTCGCTTCTGATAACCCTGACTTCGTGCCACTCTTGAATTCTGACTTGCGCCTACAATCCGACTATTCTTTCGCGCCATTTTCCGCCTCCGAAGTCTCGAAGACGCGGCTCAAGTCGCCTAAAAATGGGATCGCGCCGAACTTACCATGAATGTAATCGGATTCGAGCGAACTGCTATCGTTACGTACACGAAACTCTACCAGTGAGTACAGATGTGAAGACTCTAGTCGATCCTTCTCCATAAACCAAATCTGATCGCGCCGGAACAAGTCTTTGCTTAGCAGGTTGGTATCGTGCGTGGAAAAAATCACCTGTGCATTGAGCGGGTTCTTGGTCCGTGAGTTGAAAAGACGGATAAGCACACACGTAATTAGCGGATGGAGACGGGCATCCAGTTCATCGATGATCAGGACTTTTCCATGTCTTAGCGCATCTACGATCGGTCCGAGAAGCGCTATAAGTTTTTGCGTTCCATCCGATTCCGTTTTATCCAGATCTAAATCCTTAGTTCCCATTTGGTTGCCATGATCATCGAATACTAGATGAACAGTTTTCATCTGGAAAACTTCAATTTTCCCTTGACTGGCGACCTCCTGTTTAATTTTCTCAGGTGCATCTGTCAGCAGGCCGGGGTGTTCAATCTCATCCCTATAGACGCGTGGATACTGTATCGACAAGTCCAACCCCCGTAACAGTCCAAACATCTCTTCTGAATACTCACTATCAAAAAACATTTTAAGGCTGCTACCCAAATATTGGTTAGGAATCGAACGCGGAATTACATGGAAGTAGGCAAACCAATCGAATAACTGAAACGCGATATTGCCGTTGAACTGCGCGACGACGGAGAGGAACAGCGCATTCGGGCGCGTTTTGTCTTCTAGTCCCTTGCCCTCTTTGAACTTCGTTGGGCTCACGCGTATAACATCTCTATCGCGCTGAAACAGGTTAGCTTCTTTAGTCCTCCCATAAGCGAACAGCCATTCGGTAGTAACTCGCTCTGCTGTCACCTCGAAACCATAACGGTATTGAACTCCGTTCTGCAAAAACACGATCTGAAAGAAGGACGGTTCGTTCAGCATTCTCTCATTGAGACAGAATACTTCGACAGGAATTGGATCACCAGCTTGTGATTCCCTCGAAGAATTAACTACAAACTGCCGCATAAACTGCATCGCCAGAACGAGGTTGGATTTGCCGCTCGCGTTTGCGCCATAGATCGCTGCGCTCTTCACGAGGCGCAGTTTGTCACTGACTTCGAACGTGTTGTTCTCATCTACGGCTTTATCCTGCGATTTCAAGTTGGCGGCAACCATGCTGAACGTGACCGGTTCCTTAAAGGATCGAAAATTGCCGACGGTGAATTCGATGAGCATAATTAGTATCCTGGTAAGTATTAGCCCTGTATTTGCGAATCCTTCGCAAATACAGGGCTCATCGCCTTATTTTCAACAGTTTACCACGAATTATAGACACATGATCGGGTTTCTGCAAAGAAGCCGTATATTGCAGGATTAATCGCGGAGGAACATCGCGTCGGTTACAGCTCCCTGTTTTAGCCCTTTGACATGACCGTCTGCCCAGACCACACTCGCGATACCCTGCTCAGTGACAGTCTGCTGCACAGGATCAAGGATTTTGCGGCTGTCGACGTGTCGAAAGTCCATTGTCGGGTCGCCATACCATAAGCTGGGTGGGTCAATGTAGGGCGTCTCGACCGTCTCCCCGCTGCCGCCGTACCAGGGCAGATCGACATAACCTGAGTCCGCAAACACGATTTTACCTGCTGGAGCGCTCAGCGAGGCGAGCGTCGCCGGATTGCCGGGCATTCCGGGTAGATAGTTGTAACTGGAATCGTAGCATCCGTCGGCGCGCATCGAGCAGTCGGAACCGATATATCCCCAGTTGTAGCCATACCCGTTGCCATCCCCGAATTTCGGCTTTCCCGTCCAGCTTGGACACCGCTGTATCTGCCCGTTTTTCATATAGGGATAGAGCAAACCACGCGTCTTATCATAAGTTTTGACCCCATTCACTTGCACGCCACGTCCGAACCAGAAGACCAGATCGGCGCCATCCTGGTACTGCGGGATCGGATAGGTCTCGTCATAATCCTGAATATACATCATCGTCGCGAGTCCGAGCTGATGCAGATTGGACTGGCAGCTCGCCTGCCGTGCTTTTTCGCGCGCCTGTGCAAAAACCGGGAAGAGGATCGCCGCCAGAATCGCTATTATCGCGATCACGACGAGCAGTTCGATCAGCGTAAACGCGGCGGATATACCTCTCGATGTATGGGGTTTTCGGCAAGAGGGTATTGTAGAAATGTCCCCTTTGATGATGAACGGAACCGTATTCAAACAGGGGGACTCGTGCTGTGATGCGGCGTACATGGCGCTCCTTGATGGCTGGTACGTGCTGCGGATTCCTATGGACTCTGATCGAAAGACGACCTTAAGTGCGATCGAAACGTGCAGCGGAGTGGTGAGCCACGGGAGTCCTGCGGAGGCGAACGGCGGGGAAATGTAAGAAGTCTTCTGTGGCGTTCGTTGTAGCAATAGTGTGAAGACACACTGTAGTTTGCAGAGCGACGGGACAGTCGAATTCATACAGAAACGCAATCGACGGCACGCATAAAACAACCATCCAGATGCGATGAGGATGGTCGGCGTGGAGCGCGTAGGCGCCCATGCTGTACTGAATTACACTGGCAGGACTGCCGAAGCAGTACCGGGAAGCGAAGACAGTACGTCATGTTTTCCATCACCCCTTTTCTCGCGAAGGGTCTCGTGTGATGCGCAGCAGGTGGGCATTCGGACTTGATGGTTCGCGCTCTTCTACTTGCGAATTTCGATTGAAATGCTAAACGATCGAAATTCGCAAATTGAGCACAGAAACTATCTTTACCGCAGCGGGACTGTGCCGGAATTTCACCGGGCTTCCCCCATTTTTATCGCCGCATTAGAAAATGACACGGCTCCTGCTACAAAAATACTATGAAGTTGTTCGGGCATTCTGACAGGTTTACCACGGAATGTCAAGGCATCGTCAGGGGATTGTCGCACGCAATAGGCAAGCTATTTGACGCTCCCGACCGAACGAATGACGAAAGATCAGCCGCTCCTCCATCTGCGCAATCCCTACAGTGTACCGACTGCGGTATACTGTTTGCCAGTGAAACCGGAATTGAAACACCCTCGCAGGAAAAACTGGCTGCGCTCTGAGCAGAGGTCGAACTATGACAGTGAAGGAATGAATGTGAACCAAACGATGCGGTTTATGCGCGATTATATCGACGATTTGGAAGTGCTGTTGCATGGTATCGATGATGCGATGCTGGACTGTTTTGTGGAGATTCTCGTTGCGGCGTGGCGTGAAGGCCGGCGAGTACTGTTGATGGGTAATGGCGGCAGCAGCAGCAGTGTCAGCCATATCGTCAACGATATGCAGAAAAATATCGCGATGGAGGCTGGCAAACCCTTGCGAGCGATGAGTCTGGCGGACTGTACGCCGTTGATTATGGCGTGGGCTAACGACACGGAGTGGGACAATATCTTCGCTCCACAGGTCGAATGCTGGGCAGAATCAGGCGATGTCGTGCTCGGCGTTTCCGGCAGCGGCAATTCGATGAACGTGATCAACGGTATCCTCACCGCTAACCGGTTGGGCGCGACGACTCTCGGATTGGCTGGCTACGCTGGCGGTAGACTGAAGGAGACGGCTCAGCACTGTCTGGTCGTGCCGAGCGACAATATGCAGCGCATCGAGGACGTGCACATGGTCGTACTACATGTCATTTTTTCCGCATTGCAGGAGCGAGCAAAAGCAGAGGCAGCAGCAAAAAGTTAGCGCTTTCACATCCGGAGTAGTCAAGCAACTCACGGGTGACTCCCAGCGGACTAAATCTGCTGCTACGAACCTGTGTGTTCCCGCAGAGAATCCCCGACTGACTGGCTTTGCACCGCGCTTACTTTGGACGCGATACTATGAAGACAGCTGGCATCACGTAGACAATCAGACGTGTTCCCCGCGAAGCGGAGCTGGAATAAGGATAAGTCCGTGAAGTTTTTCTCGTTTGAGGATTGGCATGAGTTGCAGACCGATTGGGAAAATGCTCGCGATTTGGAGCAAGCCAAAGCGTATCACCGGTATCTGACCAACCTTAAACCGGAGCTTCCATCAACCCTGCTGGCGTTTATGGAAACAGTCGATTTGAAACAAGCCTACGTAACAGGCATCGCAGTCGATTCGAACGCACACACCTGCACAATAGAGTTGCGCGCCTACGAAAACTGTTGCAAACCCGAAGACAGTCGCAAGTTGGTTTCCGCCTGCTACACTGATTTGGAAAGCCTCGTAATCAGCACAAGTAAGCTGGATGGTCTTCCGGGAAATGGTGGACTTGGCGATATTGGGGCGGACGAGATCGCATTTGACGCTGACGGCACGTTCATCCACGAGTTGCTGTTCTCGTCGGGCATTCTGATAAGCATGAGATTTCGCTCTTTTGCATGGCGGGTCACGTATGCTGTTTAGATGCTGGAGAATGATTGAGAGCGTACGGCAAAGCAGAAACCAAGCGTAGGATGGCACTTAAAAGAGTAGTATGGGAAGTATTCGCACGGGCGCTGCTTGCTTCGTCTTCTTCCCTTCAGTAAGCAAAACATCTACAGACTCTTCATCCTTCGGAAGAGGGGTATGATGAGGAGACGACTAATGCCCGATGAGGTGAAGAATGAACCGATCTGGTATGCCGC
This sequence comes from Chthonomonadales bacterium, assembly GCA_038216735.1. Classification (GTDB taxonomy): domain Bacteria; phylum Armatimonadota; class Chthonomonadetes; order Chthonomonadales; family Chthonomonadaceae; genus JBBQPY01. The sequence continues at coordinate 108,575 of JBBQPY010000001.1, read as the reverse complement.
CCATGTAATACTTTACATCGAGTTTTTGGACGGGGTCCAGGACAGTTACACAGTCTGGGAAAACATCTATCTGATTCATGCCGATACCGTAGCAGAAGCTTTTGCCAAAGCGGACAGTCTGGGTGAGGAAGAGGCAACAATGGATCCCGACAGTTGGCTTACCTCAAAGGGTCGTCCCGCCCGATGGCGCTTCGCAGGGGTACGCCGTCTTGCAGAATGCATCGACTTCGAGAACGGTCCCGAAGATGGCAAAGAGGTAGCGTTTCTTGAATACACTTTCAAGGATAAAGCAACGCTGGATGCGCTCATCCAAAAGCAGGACGCCGTCGTCACTATCGAATCAGCCTATTGAAAATCAGAATGCCAATGTTTTGATTGAAGGAAATAGCAGGATGATCACAAGCAGAAGTGAATCACAATAAACGGATGATGCAGACAGAAACGGAACAAAGTGCCGGAGCGGTATTCCTCGATCGGGACGGTGTCCTGAGCGTTGAGGACGGTGCCTTTGTGACGCGACCGGAAGATCTTCGCCTACTTCCCGGAGCTCCCGAGGCAGTTGCGAAACTCAATGCTGCTGGCTGGAAAGTGGTGCTGTTCACGAATCAATCGGCGGTCGGGCGCGGCTTACTGACCGCCGAAACGCTCGATGCGATTCATGATCGACTGCGCCATGAACTAGCGGCTGTCGGCGGCGCACTGACTGCTATTTATGCCTGTATCCACCATCCGTCGGCAGGGTGTGACTGCCGCAAACCGTTACCCGGAATGCTGCTGCGGGCGGCGCGTGAACACAATATCGACCTCACAAAGTCGTTTGCTATCGGCGATAGCCCGCGTGATATCGCTGCTGCCCACGCTGCGGGATGCAACGCCTTACTTGTCCTCACAGGGCATACGCGCATCTACGATCCCACATCATTTCCCGATCCACAACCCGTGAATGTATTTCCAGATCTGTCAGCCGCTGCGGAATGGCTGACGCGAATCTGAGTTCAATTGGTTTTGATTTCGACCGAGGTGGGGTGGGGAATGCGATGAAGCGTATCCACTGCCGGTGAGTCCATGCTGAGAGTTGCTCCGTCCGTCCAGCGAATGACCAGTTTTTCTACGTCTGTAATCTTGCCAAGACCGAAATGTGCGACCGGTTCCATCTGGCACAGGTAGCCACTGCCCGCGTCGATCGCTCGTCGCTGAATCCGACCCGCTGTGTGCAGGGCAACAACTGCTCCACGCGCTGGCGCACCCGCAGCGGTAAGCGGCAGGACGCGCAGCCAGTGGTTGACCCCGGCGCTGAGTCCGAGATCAGGGTCGCCGCGAGTCTGATAGAGCGTCAGCGCTTCGCTTCCCGACTCGCCGTGTGCGATCAGTAGTTCCAGCCTGCCATCGCCATCGAGGTCTGCCACGCCTGCCCCGGTGCCGAGTCCCGTCGACTCGATCGCATCACCGATAGAAATCGCGATCCACCGTCCCTTCCGCCAGCCAAAAAGCCGGTTTGGCTCCCCGATATTGTTGAAGAATATCTCCTGATAGCCATCGTTGTCGAAATCGGCAGCAATCACTGTACGCACGCGCGAGGGAAGTGCCATTTCAAGCGGAGCGCTGTCAGCGAATACGCCCATCTCATTTTGCTGGAGAAGACGGTGCGGTCCCTCCCAATTGCCGATAACGATACTGAACCGCCCGTCGCAATCGTCGCTTGCGCTCGTGTCACCGGGGGCGTCGAGAACAGCGACACCTCGCGCGTGTTCAAACGCATCCTGAACGCAACGCATCTCTCCTTCTTCCAGAAAAGTGCCGTCGCCCTGATTGGCAAACAGAAAGTTGGCTCCGTTTTCATTGCCCGCGAAAATATCCATACCCGCTGTGACGAGGGGCAGAGCCAGCAGGCTGCGACCGCAGGTTGTACGCGCAAGCCCTATGTAGGGCGCGACATCGGCAAGAAATCCGTTCTCGTCCAGCTCATAACAGCGCATCGGACCGCCATAGTTCGCGACGACGAAGCCGTAGCGTTCCGTCCCTTCGCGGTCGATACAGGCGACCGATCGACCGGCTGTCAGGTTGAGCGCATCGCCATTTTCTGGCAGCGTAAACAGATCGTGCCAGTGCCCGTTGTGGAACTGCAGCAAGCGGTCTGCAAACCGTTTGCGTCCTGCGAAAGAGTCGGTATTGAGAATGTAAATCTCTTCGCGCCCATCTGAATCCATATCTGCGCAGGCGACACCAATGGAGAGTCGCTCGCTGTCTGCCAGGATCCCCTCTGCGATATCAAGGTAGTGTGTGCCATTCCATTTGTATATCGCGTTCGCGCAGCCGAAACCGGCAACGAAAAATTCGAACGCCCCATCTCCATCCACGTCGGAAACGGCGACGCCATAGTGGAGACGGGGCATATTGTTATGCAGCAACAGGGAGCAGTTTTGAAACATCATAGCCTCGTGACCAGGAAGTAGCTTTATCCAGTTCTATTCAGTTAGGCATAAATACGGGTTTTTCCTGCGGCTTTTTGTGTTCGCTCGCCCGCATTCTAAATTAAACGTTGCGATTGGCTCGATACAGGCGAACACTGACCAATCTGCCGTCCTCTCCACCTGCCTCCAGCTGCACTGGTATCGACACGAGTGAGACAGCCCAACCAGATTTCTTGAGCGATGCAATGAATTCGTCTGCCTGTTCGCGTCCTGGATCGGCGAGCAGTAATGTGCCGTCCGGTTCGAGATTATTCGCGAAAATCTGACTGAGAGGGTAGTGAAGGCTGCGTTCGTAGAGAATGTCTGCGCCAAGGATCAGATCGTAGCGAGTCGGATGCGTCCAGGTGCGCCAGTCCGATATGAATTGAGGAGGCAACGGTGCGGAGGGCAAAATGCCACTGGAAGCATTTTGCAGTGCGTTGATTGTCGACAGCCCGAGAGGGTCCTGCTGATAGTCGGTCTGGGTCACTGTCGCTCCGAGTGAGGCGGCTACGAGACCCGGCAGCCCGACCCCGGCTCCCAGCTCCAACACACGCTTCCCAGCGCAAACTGACTTTTCTGTCGCAAGATATTGCGCCATCCCAACAGCAGACTCCCACAACAGCAATCCGAATGGGAAATGGTCGAGGTCTTCGGTCGAATCGAGCAGTGCATCCTGATTCGGGACCGCCGAAATCTTCCAGACGCGGTCGCCAATCGGGATTTCTGATGTCGTGAGTGGATATTTCGCCGACAACTGCGCTTGCATCCGCGCTATTTTCCGTTCGTCGCTTTCGATCATTTCTCAGAAGTGATCTGTGTTTCATGAGGCTGTTGGATGAGGTTGAATACGGCAATTTCTGCCGGACAGCGATAGCGAAAAGGCTTACCGGTCACCCCGATGCCCCGGCTGACATAGGAGCGCGAGCGCCCGTTGACATACCAGCCCGCTACCTGCCGACACCGCAGGTGCCACATACATACCATTTTCGGAGTGGGAAAAGGCAGAACAATCTGTCCACCATGCGTATGGCCGGAAAGTACGAATACATCCCGCTCCGGCAGCATTTCGATCAGACGAGGGTTGTGCGAGAGGACGATTGAAGTGGCATAGGCAGGGAGATCGGCGAGGGCTTGTTCGATGTCGGGTATGCCCTCTTCCAGATCATCAATGCCCGCAATCCATAATCCCTGTCCCCCGGAGCCAGGCACTTCGATGCTTTCATTATCGAGCACATGAACGCCAGCCTGCTCGAGCTTCCGCCGCGTTCCGACGACGCCACGTCGATGATCATGGTTTCCGAATGAGCCGAATACTCCGAGAGGCGCTCGAAGCTGCGCGAGCATTTCTTCGATTGGATAGTCTTTGACAGTACGATGGTCATCGATATAGTCGCCGCTCAACAGGATCAGGTCTGGCTGAATAGCACCAATGCGGTTTACTACTTCCTGGTGTACCGCGCCTGTATTGCCATAACCGCCATGCAGATCGGTCAAATGGACGACCGTCGTGCCCTGAAGTGCGTCCGGCAGACCGCGCATCGGCACGTCATGGCGTGTAATCTCGAGCTTATAAGGTTGGCGTTGTCCTGTGTCGATCGAAATCAGGGTTGGCGGCACGCTGCAGACTTTCTTTATAACTATTCACCCTTACTCTTTGACCCCTCTCCCGAATTTTCGGGAGAGGGGGAGGCAATGCAGATATTTTGCCTGTAAGTACGCAACTGAAGGCAGGGTGAATAGTTACTTTTCTTCTAAGATTTCAGTTCAGATTACAGTAACAGTCGCAATTCAGGTCGGCAGCCCGATGCCGTTCGTTTATTCTCGGGACATCATTCAGCTTCAGAAGCGCTGTCAGTCGGATGAATGACACCGATAATATTGGGATCATATACGTCCTGAACCTTCGGATCAGAGATGTTCTGCAACGTAGCATCGAGTTCCTCTAGAATTGCTGGATCGATACTATCGAGCAGGGCGGGATCGTACATTTGCTGATCAGCCGTACGCATCTGAATTGCCGCCATGGTTGTCCGGTCGATAAGAGACAGGGCGAAAGCCGACCGATGTGCCTTCTCACGAAGCTGCTGCGCATGATAGAGCGCGAACCGCGCTTCCATCGTCTTACCGCGACGGTGCAGAATGTCTGCGCTTGCTTCCAGACGATAAATGTAGCGATCGCATAGTTCTCGGTCCATCAAAATCGAAGCGGCCGTGTGAATCATATTCGCGCCAGCATCCGCACTTTTTGCTCCTTCTCCAATGGCGCCGAACTCGCCATCGAATGCGGCCTCCAGCCAGGGAACCATGTCTTCCGCAGGCATAAACCAGGGCTCGAACCAGAGGAGGGTGAAAAATGCTTCCGGGCTGGCGCTGAAACTAATATCGTTCTGGAGATCTTCTTTCGAGTAGATCGTGTAGAGATTGTCGTGTACCGCAGAAACCGAGATCTGCTCCTTCGGTTCACCGATTGCCTCGAGTACGTCGAGAAATCCTGGCGGCGACTGCGTTCCAAGGCTGCGGTTGATTTCGCGGGTATCGTGGATCAGCTGGAGGGCATAATCGACTTCTATCTCTGCGATCGCGATGCCGGAATCGATCTGCGCGAGCAGAATTTCCGCACGATTCTGGAGGGCGCGACGCGAAATCCGTTCGGTGAAATAGTCTTTGATACCGACTTCATCATTGACAAGAATTTGATACAGCGTCGGTGATCCATTGTCCGGTTCGGTAAAAGCGACGGAAATCATACGGTTACCCGCCCCGTCGACCGAACTGCCATAGGCAACGAAGGCAACGGGCGCTTTTCGGAACTGGCTGACCGGAGCAGAGGCGCCACGATTGACAGGAGCCGACGGCGTAATATGCTTCTGGCTGAGCAGATAGAGAGCGCGGCGGGCAGCTTTACGGCTCTCTTTGCTGGTCGTCGTCTCAGCGATATGCAGCAGTGCATCGGCTGCGTCCGCATCGGCGGCGGAAAGCAGTGTGGCGATGCGCTCAGATTCAAGATGTATCTCTTCTGTAGCAGTCACTTTCGCAATTCCTTTTCGTTGCGTGTTGATAGGAAACGGACTTCTTCATTTACCAGCGCAGGAGCGGCGGGAAATATTCCGCGATCAGATCGTCATAATAGGGACGAAGTTCTGCCACATTAGGACGTTGCAGACCCTTTGAGTACAGGTCATAGGGGTTGAACTTACGCACCCAGCCGAACAACTCCCTGTCTGCTTCCGTCATCAGATTGGCATACGCGCCTTCCTTATGTCCCGGATAGAAGGAGTGGTAGCGGATCATCGCGAGCGCTTCCTCTGGAAGATGGTCTTTGACGACGTGATACAGATACTCGTCATGACCCCACGATAGATGCACCTTATCCAGCCCGCATCCCGCCTCATAAATACCATCACGCGTCTGGTAAGCAGGGTTATTGATGTCAGGGTTGGCGGCGAAAAACTCGGGAAATACGATCTTGTCCGAGAAGGCGCACCCGACTGGGAAGGTGTCTCCAACGACCGCCCACTGTGGTTCACCATAGAGACAGAGAACTTTTCCGAGATCGTGTATCAGCCCCGTCAGCACAAACCAGCGCGGATGTCCATCGCGCCGAATCGCTTCCGCCGTCTGCATCAGATGCTCGATCTGCGTGAAATCGACGTCCGGATCGCTGTCATCGACGAGGGTATCCAGAAATTCCATTGCCTCCCAGACACTCATGGTTCGCCGTTCGAGCGGCAGGTACTCACGCTTTTTCTGCAGGACGAAGTCGAGTGTCTGATTGGTGTGATTGAGTCGATAGAATTCTTTGACGGAACTGCGCGCCTCTGCCTCATAGTTGCGGAATTGTGTCTTGTCCATAGCCGCCAGCGCATCGGATCCCGGCTCTGGATAGCGGCGCTGTAAATCATCCTCCCACTCATCGAGGCTGCCAAGAGGCGCGTTGGTGTTGATAATGGTCGTGTCCGCCACGTACGTTCTCCTTAATATGATCACTGGTGATTCAGACTCACATTATATCATCTTATTGCGATGCTTATTGTGCTGCGGAGCTTAATCTCGCGATGGCAGTACCCCTACGGCAATTGCCCAGAGCAATACATTGCGCCACTCGGGCGAGGCAATTATTCCGTCGTGAGTCAGACGCTGTACCAGACCGGTCATAAAGTGCGCGACATACGGAGCGGGAAGCGCGAGTTCACGCGCAATTTCCGATATTTCGTATTCCTGCTGCGATAGCGCCAGAATTTGCCGCTGGTCCGCGCTCAGCGTCTCTCGAATTCGGTCATTCGCCTGTCTCAATACCCGCTCCTGCTTTTTATGACGTACTCGCGCTCTTGTTCTCAAACGCTCTCCTGTACTTTCGTTTACGAATAAAAAATACGAATGAAGAAACCCCGCGCGAACGACGGACACATCGTACGCACAGGGTTTTGAAGAGGCGGCAGATGCCGCGCTCACTGTTCGTTCGGTATGATATCGGCGTCCGTAATCGGCTTGCGATTTTCGATCTGTGCCAGCGTCACCTTGTAGGTAACTTTGACCTGACGTATCGGCTGTGTATTCTGGTTCCAGGGAGCGGTTATGCCGTCCCAGGTGGCACCATCGGCATCCTTATTGTCGATCATTTTTGTGCCGAGCGACAGCGGATCACGGTTGATGAAAACATGCGCAAGATTCGAGTCGGTAAGCCCTTCGCCGCTCCAGCCGAATCGATCGTGGACATGCGGAGACGTTGTCCGCGAGTTGAAACTCAGTACGATACGATAGAAATCCTGCTTGAACCCGTACATCTTCGGGTCCTTGCTCATATCGATCTCGCGACTGAATTTGTTTTTGCGCACGGAGATCGAGTCGAGTAGTATCGTCTGATCGAAATCGACTTCCCACATATTCTGCGTTTCCGAAGCTGGTCGCGCCTTCTGAACCCAATCGGCTATCTTGAGATCGACGCGCGAACCGTCGGCAGCATTAAATTCGCCGGAGACTTTAAGCACCTTCGGTCGCACGATATCGATCTGTGTTTTCATCGCTACGTCCCATGGGCGCGGCGTCTGATCGGGGCTGCCGGGGGGCGGCGCAAGAACCGCAGGCAGAGGCGACGGGTTGACCTTCGGATCGTGCTTGATGGTTGGGCTTTCGGCGCGGTAGCGATCGTAATAGCGCTGCAGAGTCTCTGCATAGTTGTGATGTTCTGCCGCATTCAGCTGCTTGATACCATAGTCTTCCGGCTTTTTCTTCTCACGATTCGATGCCATCACCTCTTCGCTGCGCTTCAGTGCCATTTTCCATTCAGCGAGGGCTTCGGGGATCCGTCCCTCTTTTTCGTAGGTATGGGCGAGCGTGTGCAGCGTTTTCAGCGGTGCCGCATAGGGATAATCATCGCTGCCGGGTATGCCGGTCTCATCGCCTTTCGGGCCAGCGATCGCGAGTTTGAAGGCGCGCTCCGCAGCGGGGAAGTCCTTTACCTTGTCGTAGTTCTGCCATCCCATCTCGAACTTGATGTCGGGGATGCTCATATTGTTGTCGATTCCTTGCTGGAGAAGAGCCAGCGCGGGAGCGATGTAACGTTTGTCCGACCTCTCGGAGGAGTCCGTGAAGTTGTAGGAGAGGTGCCAGGCGCCAGTGATATAGACGTTCTCGGCGTGTGGGTCGAGGATCGTGATCAGGCGTACGAGCGGCAGGATCGCATCGTAGTCCCCGCTATGGAAAAACTCATCGCAGCGCACCCAGAGCAGACCGGCGGCGGCTTCGCGGAAGCCGAGCAGTGGCAGCAGTAGGAACTCGTTGTTCAGTCCGCCGCTCGCTGTCGAGATACTTCCTTCGCCTTTATGCAGTTTGCGCACGTCGGGATCGAGCTGGTTCTGCATAAATGCCGAACCGAGCAGCAGCAGCGCAATGAGCCCGCCGAGCATTGGCGCTCGCTTGTTTATGTGATCTGGCAGACGCTTCGCGCTCTTCGTCAGCCTTGGTTTGCTATCGGTGACCATGTAAATTCTATCCTCTATCAGAAGAGGGCGCAGCCAGCAGCGCCCCTACAAATGCCCGTGATAGAGCGCAGCAATCAGCGCCCCAACAGATGCACTGGACAATGTCCTGTGCATTTCCTTAGACTTCGCGGCGGTCGAAGATCAGAATCGCGAGCGTCAGCAGCACCGCCGAATAGATGCAGGCGTAGATAATATTATTACGTATGAAAACGCCCTGATTGATGATCTCTTGAGTCGGGTGGATCAGCGAGTTCTGGATATTGAAGTTGCCGAAGTTGGGCAGCAGATAGTGAACGACGTTGCCAGCGAGACGGACGCCCAGGTTTTTGTTGGTCGTCAGAGAATCGGTGACGCTGCTCAGGTTGCCGACGAGAAAGATCCCGAAAGAAAGGAAGAAGTTGATGACTGGCGTCGCGAATGTCGAGAAGAATATCGACAGCGCGGCGAGCAGCATCATCTGGAAGAAGGTCATCACAACGCCTTTGACCATCTCGGTCGGGAGCTTGTGACCCTCGTTGAAGTAGAGCATGATCAGGAACACGAAGCCCATCGCCAGGATGTTGACGAAGACAGTCGCGAACCCGCCGAGGAACTTGCCGAGCACGAACTCATAGCGCTGCACGGGCTTCGAGAGCACTGTGTAGATCGTGCGGCGTTCGATCTCGACCGGTATCAGATAGATGCAGGTGACGATTGTCGTGAACAGACCGGCGAGCAGGATCGCTGCGAGCCCGAGGCTGCGCAGAACCGTCTGGCTGTCTTTGGGGCTCAGGAAGCCGAAAACCGGTCCGAGCGCAATCAGAAACACACCGGAAATCAGGAACACCCACATCACGCGTCGTCGGAACGCCTCACGAATCGTCTGTTGTGCGATTGCAAGAATTACCATTGTTAGACCCCATCCTCCTTACGCACGGTCTCGACAAAGACCTCTTCCAGCGTCCGCTTATGCGGCACAATCGACAGAACTTCGCCCTGCGCACCGCGCACGAGGTCGATAACAGCGCTGACTTTCGAGCTGTCCTCGCTCGATAATCGCAGGGTGTCGTTGGCTTCTGCGCTGATATTGGGCACGATCGCCTTCAGTTGGGCGAGCATTCCGTTATTCAGCGCTTTGCCCTGCACGACCATTTCGGTGCGCTCACCGGCGACCAGATCGGTGATTTTGCCAGTCTTGAGGAGCTTGCCGCGATGGATGATCGCGACGCGCGAACAGATCAATTCGACGTCCGCTAACTGGTGCGAGGAGAGGAAAACGGTCTTGCCTTCTTCTTTCAGGCTGCCGACGATCTCACGGAGTTCGGCGTGGGCGATCGGATCGAGACCGGAGGTTGGCTCGTCGAGGAAGAGCAGTTTCGGGTCGTTGATCAGCGCCTGTGCAATGCCGGTGCGCTGACGCATACCTTTGGAGTAGCCGCGTATGTTGCGTTTCCACGCATCGGGCTGCAGACGTACTTTCTCCAGCGAAAGCTTGACGCGGCGGCTGCGCTCCGGCTCCGGGATGCGAAACAGGCGGGCGTAAAAATCGAGCAGGTCCCAGCCGGTCATCGAGTCGTAGAAATAGGTCTCTTCGGGCAGGTAAGCGAGCTGGCTTTTGATGCCGTTGTCGCCCATCGGTTTGCCGAGGATATTGGCGTCACCTGCTGTCGGGAACACGAGTCCGAGCAGCATTTTGATCGTGGTTGTCTTGCCGGCGCCGTTGCGGCCGAGGAAGCCGAAGATTTCGCCTTCTTCGACTTCGAGGTTGAGGTTGTTGACGGCAACGACCTCCTGCTTCTGCCAGACATCCACGTACTTTTTGGTGAGGCCCTGGATTGAGATCGCAGCAGCCATATAGATTGGGTACCTTTCCTCCATCCGTGCGGCTGACTTGAGGCGCGAAGATGCGCTGTGCAGTGCAGAATGAGTTGCTAAAGAAATAAGAGTTCAGAAAAAGAAGTGCGGAAACGGCGGACCGACAAGGCGGATAGACGTAAGACGGTTCCGGGCAGTGAGAACTGACAGCGTATTATACCGTCTTTGCGGGGGAAACTGTCAAACCCAATAATTGCCTGTTTCGATATTGACGTTTATGCCGGTACAGATCGATTGCTCGTTACTGGGTGCACAGATGCGCCGAAGTCCGACTCTTTTACGTTATAATACGGTCATTTCGTCACGGGGTAGAGATATTTTTTGCTTTCAAGGGCAGATTGTTTACAAAACCGTTCCGAATCCAATGCCAGCATTGGAGTATCGACTCGACCCATTTAAAAGTATTATTACCGAAGAAGCAAGTTGGCACGATTTTTGCAGTAGTAGAAATATTGTGCGAAAGCCCTCATCCCAACCCTTCTCCCTGCCGCTCATACTTCGCTAGGGAGAAGGGCGAATGCAATGCTCGTTTGTCTCCCCCTCTCCCTAATGAGGTACGAATGGCAGGGAGAGGGGGTCGGGGAGTGAGGGCTCACCGGGCTGACCGACTCTCAAGGCAGCTTTATCGATGCAACAACCCCTGCCGCCAATGCACAGGTGAGTTTCTGCTGACCGGCTTCCGAGGCGAGAAACGCCTCGTCTTTGTGGTTGGTAAGCACACACATCTCGATCAGCAGAACCGGCACGTGGCTGTAGATCGAACCCGTCAGCGCGCCGCCGAGCTGCTTGCCGACTTGGGTCTGGTTGTCGGTTCGGATACCACGATCGCGAAGTGCACCTGCCAGAGATTTGAGCAACGCCGCGTGGAAAGCACGGGCGGCACGGTGACTCGAGCCGATTATCTGCTGTTCTGGTCCGCGAACGCCGTCTTTAGTCCCCTTACGGTCCGGGTAAAAAGTAGCGATCCCCGTATCGGGAACCGCATCGCAGTGCAGCCTCAGAAACAGGTCTGCATGTACGGCGTTGGCGACCTCGGTGCGCTCCTTGCTCTCCACATTTTCTTCCGCGCTCTTTTTGGTCAGCACGACCGTGATGCCCTGCCGCTCCAGTTCCGCTTTCAGCCGCAACGCCATCTTCCAGCAGATCAGATACTCCTTGAGATGCTTTCCTTCCGCCCCGATCGTCTTCAATGCATGCCCCGGATCGATGCATACGACCCGTTTTACGACCGGCGCGACGGTGGGCAACCGAGTCTTGCCCTGCGGCGACAAAGCCAGAATCGGCATCGCCAGCGAAACAGTAGAGTAAATGAAACCTGACAAAACAATCCGTCGGAGCAGGCGCATATTGAAACTTTCTATTGAGAACGAAATGCCAAACCTGGCATCGCGTCCGAAGGACGCTAGGCTTTAGCCAGCCAGACCGGGTTTCAACACTGGGTCAGCGGAGCGCCTGACCCCTCCGGTCTCAGCCCGCGAAGGCGGGCTTCGCAATTCCAGACCGGGACTTCAGTCCCGTGCCTACGCGCAATTCCAGATCGAGACTTTAGTCCCGTATCGTTGTGGGCTTCGCAACACCATCGATCGCCATCTGACCGGCTTCGAGCGCGGCGAGACCCTCCTCAATCGGGATCGGCTCCGGCTCACCAGCACGCATATTCTTCACAAAATGAGCGATATGCCGATCGGTCGTACGCCCGAAATCCCGGCTCTCGTCGTCGAAAAAGTGACTATTCCACACGGAAGTCAGCGACTCCGCGCCCTTCTGCTCCTGATGGGTCTGGACGATATCCGGGCGGGGCGCATACTCGAATCGACGAATCGCATCGTCTACCTTCACGCGCCCGCGCTCGCCCATCATCTCGAAACTATAGATGTCCGGGTCTTTGTAGTCCCCATCGACGCCTGCAACGAACGTCCCAACGGCGCCGCTCGCGAACTGCAGACTGAAGGCCGCCGTCGTAAACTGCCCTGTACCGCGCGGGTCGTAGGCATGACCGGTGATGCTCGCGATATTGCCGCCGAGCGTTTGCAGCATATTGAACCCGTGCGACTGCATATAGAGCAGGTGCGCGAGCGGATCGGTCTGCCGCTCCGGGTAGTGTCCGCCGGTGAAACGCCACATAAAGTGCAGCGGCTTGCCAACCTTTCCGTCGCGGATATGCTCCTGAACGAGCAGGAACGGCGTTGCATAACGATGGTTGAAGTTCACTCCGCAGTATACGCCCTGTCGGCGTGCCAGTGCGACCAACTCCTTCGCTTCGGCGACATTCATCGTCAGCGGCTTCTCGAAAAAGCAGTTGACGCCCGCCGTCACCGCCTGTTTATAAGGCTGGAAATGCTGATCGTCCGGCGTAATCACGCTCACCAGATCGAGGTTCTCCTTCTCCAACATTTCGCCAAAATCGAGGTAGGCATTCGCCCCATACTGTTTCGCCATTCGGTCGACGCGCTCCCGATTGGCACTGCCGCAAACAGCGACGAGTTCCGTATCCGGGTTGCGCCAGTAGGCTTCGATATGTACCCGTCCCCAATTCCCTGTTCCCAGCACCCCGACACGCAATGGTTTGTGTTCACTCACTCAGCATCTCCTGCGGTTAAAATGTACTATTCGATTCCCGTTTCCTCGCTCGAGCCACAATGTCCTGCCTCAAGTTCAACGATGTATCGGCCAACAATATTAACCATAGTTAAATCCAGGATTGACAGTATAGTTAAAATAGGGTAGGATACAGTCGAATTAACCAGTGTTAATATCGTGATTGACCTAACTCAATCAAGGGAGTTTCGCCAGTGGCAACACCGTCCGTCGAAGATTATATCAAAGCGATCTATAAAACTCAGACAGACTCGGAGAATGTGACGACGCACGATATCGCGGCGCGAGTAGGGGTGAGCGCACCAGCTGTCAGCAAAATGCTTCCCCGCCTGACAGCTTTGCGACTTGTCGAGCATACCCCGTATCAGGGTGTTCGGCTGACCAATGCAGGGGAAAAAATGGCGCTGGAAATAATCCGGCACCATCGTCTTCTCGAACTCTATCTGGTCGAAGCGCTTGGTTATGGTTGGGACGCGGTGCATCTCGAAGCGGAACGGTTAGAACATCACATTTCCGAAGAGTTCGAGGAGAAGATCGACGCACTGCTCGGACACCCTTCCGCCTGTCCACACGGCGATCCTATTCCGACGCGTGAAGGCACTGTGACTATGCTTCCGGACGCAGCCCTCTCAACACAGGATGCCCCTGCGAGCTTCCAGATTAGACGTGTGCGCGATGAGGACGCTTCCCTCCTCCGCCACCTGAAAACGCTGGGACTGCTCCCCGGAACCGCGATCGAGTTCATCGAGCGCGAACCTTTCGGCGGTGCGTTCGTCGTACGCGTCGGCTCTAATTCGGAGACCGTTCGCGTCGCACCGCAGGCGGCGCAGCAAATTTTCGTTGCGCCTCTTACAGCAATTGGCTCTGCACAAACAAGCCCTGTAGCAGAAGGACAAGCACAAATAGAGCGAACAGATATAACCTCGATTGGGATAGTAAGGAGCGCCGCTGAAATTGCGTAGAGAACCGACTCAACTTCTTGCGCCTGCATCCGCCTCCGAAACTGCCGCATCGGCTGCCTCCCTGTCAGAAGCGAACCGCAGCGTCTTCGTACCGCGCAACGCCCGAAGCTGGCGGCAATTCGCTGCGGTCGCAGGTCCCGGTTTCATGGTAAGTGTCGGCTACATGGATCCCGGCAACTGGGGAACCGACCTTGCGGGCGGCGCAAAGTTCGGCTACCGGCTGCTCTGGGTAATCCTCGGTTCCAGCCTGATGGCGATGCTGCTGCAGACGCTCTGTGTGCGAATGGGACTGGCGACCGGAAAAGACCTCGCGCAGATGTGCCGGGACGAGTACAAAAAACCTGCCTGTATCGCGCTCTGGCTGCTCTGCGAAGTCGCGATTATTGCCTGCGATCTGGCAGAGGTGATCGGCTCTGCCGTCGCGCTCAATCTGCTGACCGGGCTGCCCCTGGTTGCAGGCGTTCTGGTGACGGGCTTCGATGTGCTGCTTCTACTCGGCTTGACAAAACTCGGTTTCCGCAAACTGGAAGCGGTCGTGATCACGCTCGTGGCAACGATCGCGGGCTGTTTTCTGCTCGAAGTGGTGATGGCGCATCCCGACTGGCGTGGGGTCCTGCACGGTACCTTCGTACCCTCATTGCCGAGCCGCGACGCGCTCTATGTTGCCCTGGGCATACTCGGCGCAACGGTGATGCCGCACAATCTCTATCTGCATTCTTCGCTCGTACAGACCCGCGACCATGATCGCTCGCCTGCTGGTATTCGGCAGGCTATACGCTTCAATACGCTCGATACACTGATTGCGCTCGGCGCAGCCTTCTTCGTCAACGCAGCGATTCTTGTCGTGGCGGCCGCCGTATTCCATACACGTGGCTATACGAATGTAGAGGAGCTCGGCGAAGCGCATCGTCTGCTGACGCCATTGCTAGGCGGCGCGGCTGCCACCGCTTTCGCGCTGGCACTACTCGCCTCTGGCCAGTCCTCTACGATTACGGGTACGCTCGCCGGACAGATTGTCATGGAAGGTTTCGTGCATCTGCGTGTCGCGCCCTGGCTGCGGCGTCTGATCACACGTTCGCTTGCAATCGTTCCAGCGGTTGTGCTCATCGGCGCGTCAGATGGCAAAAACACCGTTGGCCTACTTGTTTTCTCACAGGTGATACTCTCGATGCAGCTGTCCTTCGCCACATTCCCACTGCTAATGTTCACTTCGGACACGCGAAAAATGGGCGCTTTTGTCAATGCCCTCTGGCTTAAAATCGCTGGTTATTTCGTCTGCATCCTGATTGCAGCGTTGAACCTTTATCTGCTCGGTCAGACAGCCTACGATCACTTCAAAGTTGGTGGCATTGTCGCGCTCGCGGCGCTCACACTCGGCGTAATCGTTTTCTCACTCTGGGTCAAATACGGTTATAAAGAATCAGCGCGAAGCGCCACGTAAAAGAGTGCGGCCCTCAAGCAGTTCGACCAGGCAGAACCTCCTCTGATAATGTGTACAAATATGCCACACCACAAGCAGGAGGTTCAGATATACCCCTGTCGGATATATGTCGGATATATGACTAAAGGCAGGATGTACTTCGCGATGGAAGTACATCCTGCCTTTTGAAATGGCGTCCGGAGGACGATTGGCGGAACGCTTGACAGTTCAGCGTTTATCCAACGGTGCTTTTAACTCTTCAAACCGGAGTGCAACCCTGGTTCGGTCCGCCACGAGATCAGTTCTCGTAGTCGCTATCGCCGCCGAGTTCGAGGTTAGTTTCAGCTACCTTATCTGAGGTCGCAGTCGTCGTGATCGTACCGGTCCAGAAATTGTCGCCCCACATAAAATTCTGTCCCAGGGTCGACGAGCCGTAGATGGCTTTGTTCGCCACAAAGTTGTCACCCCACATGAAGTTGTTGCCCCAGACGATATTCGAGCCCCAGATAGCGTTGTTGATGCTGATCGTGCCATCTGCATTGCGAACGAGTGTCGGACTCGTGGCTCCGAGTGGTGCCGTTGCCGTAGATTTGAGCGCAGCGATAATGTCGAGGTAGCCTGCACCATAGGATATGAATTCGCTGTTTCCCACCTTCTGCGCGGTGAGCATCAGACGCGCCTTGATAGTATCAGGCGTGAGCGTCGTGTCGGAGTTTAGCAGCAGCGCCGCCGCTCCCGCAACGACTGGCGATGCCATCGATGTTCCCGAAAGACGCATATAGAGACGCGGACCGCTGCCATTGTACGACAGCGGATCTATGAGCGACGTCGGCGAAAGCAGCGCGAGCGTACCGCCCGGAACGGCGAGGCTTTCGATCGCATTACCCGGCGCAACGAGGTCGGGCTTTAGTACGAGATCGCCTGCGCTCGGTCCTCGACTGCTGAAGGAACAGATTTTGTCGTCTGTTCGCGTAGCGGTATTTAGTGTGTTCATCGCGCCGACCGTGATCACGCAGGGATCGTTGCCGGGGCTGATGATCGTGCCATACGCCGTCGGGCTGTTCTGGTCGCTCGGTACCGACCGACCCCCATTCCCTGCGGCGCAAACGACGACGATGCCTGCTGCCCAGGCTCGCTCGCAAGCCTGACAGAGCGGATCGGTTTTATAACTTTCCTGTATGCCATGTCCCAGACTGAGGTTTATGATGCGGATGTTGAGAGAAGTGTGGTTCGCAATACACCAATCGATTCCCTGAATCACTGTGCTGACGCTGCCCGACCCGTCTTTGTCCAATACCTTTACTCCGATGATTCGCGCGCCGGGAGCAACCCGTGTCATCGAGGTATTATAGTGATTGAGAGTTGCGTCAAACCCGTTGCCGGCCACAATTCCGGCAACGTGCGTACCGTGTCCGTTGTCGTCGTAGGGCTGGGTACGGCTGTTCACAAAATCGACCCATCCCGCGAGCCGAGTCGTTGGCATAACCAGGTCGTCATGCAAATTAACGCCACTATCAATGACTGCAACGCCGACTCCTTTACCGCTGAGACCGTAGGAACTCAATGCAACATCCGCTCCGATCGTCGCGTCGAGGCTGTCCGAGCACTTGCCCAGCGGCAGGTCCGGAGAGATATGCAGGATATGTCGGTCTTTAGCAAGGCGTATGATGTCGGCGGGCGTCAGTCTCGCCGCATACGTACCCCGGCCATTGATTGCTATTATTGGTTGTACCAGACGACGCGAATGGCTGTCGAAATGTGCCGCGTGGATACCTGTAGCTGCTGCCGGAATCAGTGCGCGATTGAGCGTTCGCAGTACGCGGGCATCTGATTCATCGGATTGTATGATGACGGGAAGGAGGGAATCGCGTGACGAGGCAGCAAGCGAAGACAGCATAAACGGCGCAATCTTCAGCGACTGTGTCGAGGTCAGCGATGCCAGCGGAAAACGAATGGTATGTACCGTCTGAGCTTTTGCGCCGGTGAGTCCGGAAAGCGTCGATGCCACCAGACATATAGCTGCGGTGCGGCTTGCGAAACGCGTGAAACTTCCAGGTATTAATGGTCGAGATTTAAATAATGAAACCCAGGGTGCGGAGAATGCAAACGAGGACAAGGAAGAATCTGATGTGATGAATGCGAACGTTCTTGTAGAAGAATCATTGCGCGGAGCGACGGTTAGAGTGGTTTTACACGGTTTGCTGACTGTTTGCGAGAAAAATAACACGGTGTACTCCCTGATCATCGTGTGCTTCTCAGGACATTTCATTCGTCAGACAAATTGCCGGGATTCTCATCCTGGAGAAGCAGAAAGTGCAAGGTTCCATGCATCTTGTACTGCCCTGGCACTTGTGTCCGAATACGAATGGAAGTCTGGAAGCGGGTATCGCAGAATGTTACAGTGTCGTGTTCACCGATCATGAGTGGACGCGAGGGATCCAGGCTCGATAGGGCTGTCCACTAAGGCTACGAGATGGTCTGCATCAGGTAGGTTAGAAAAGTCTCCTTGCTGTGCTACCTGATTTGTCGAACACATTTCTGTGTCCCTGCAGGCAGTCGAGTGCAAAGCGACCAGACAACTCCAACATCCTTCCAGCCACGAAAACCGTGCGTTGAAAGCGCCGCAGTTTCTGGACAAGGTGTTAGACAATCGGCTCACCCTCTGGGGCAAATCGATACAGACAAGCATAATCGGAACGGACCGGAGCTTTGGCTGGCGGGCGGACATGCTCAGCCCCAATCGTTGCGGGTGCGCTATGAATGGAGCATGGACGAGCTTGGCGCAGTGAGGAAGTGAAACAGGCGTGGAAACTCACGTCTTTGAGTGTTTCTGTTACCGAACTGCACGACCAGGAAAGACGGGCTGAGAACTATCTCCGGACGCCCGTCTCAGAGGTCGTGCGGTACTTTAGTCAGATAGCTCTCCTCTATTATAGTCATAATGCTCGTATATTTGCAGTGTCAAGAAAAATAATATCGGTATTTATGCAGTGTTTTCATAAATACTGTATTTTTTTAGGCATATACCGATTCACTATTGTAGTTTTATGTCTAAAGTTCCTATAATGATATAGACAAATCAGTCATTGATATAGACAAATCAGTCTTTGTCAGGCAGACCGATATTCGAAAGCCTATCGCTCTGAATGGTTTACTTCTTGTTACCATGCAGCGATCTTCGGAGACTCTCCTTGAAATCATTTTCGCTTCAGGTTCGTGCTTTTATCTACCTTGTCTGCCTGACTGGTATCGCAGTCTGCCTAGCTGCCTTCGCTAATGATCAGGTTCCGGTAACTCCAACATACGTTACAATGGTTCTGTTCGTCTCGCTCGTCGCCTTCGCCGCAGGTAGTCGCAAGATAAAGCTGATGCGTGCCTCAGAAAAGACTGAGGGCGTTTTCATCACGCTCGGATTCTTGATCACATTCATTGCGATCATGACCCTCGGAACTCGCGCGGCGGTTGTGGTGGGAGCCGCGTCCGCAATCGGGGGCGCACTACTCCCAAAGCGCCAGCCTCTTCGCCAGATGCTTTTCAATGTCGCAGTAGTCGTGATCAGCGCTTGGACGACAGGAATCACCTACAGCTCGATCAATAGTCGTACCTCTATCACCACGGCACTGCACGCCTTGCATCTACACGGCGTGAGTATTCAAACTCTGCTAGCGACCCTTGCTGCAGCATTCATTTATTTTTTACTCAACTCCACGCTGATCGCCTTTGTCATGAGCCTTCAGGCGGAACTTCCCTTTCTGCAGGTATGGCGACAAAAATTTCTATGGTCGCTGCCTGGCTTCATTGCAAGCGCCTACTGTGCTCTACTTGTCAGTGCTCTATTCCGAAGCGACCGAACGCTGCTCGTCTTGATGCTGCCGATCATCGGCTTCATGCTCCATTCCTACCGCACGAATGCTGTCAGTATCGCAGAGAAACTGGAGCATATCGAACAGTTGGAAGCGGGCCGTCAGACACTGCACGAACTCTACTTCTCGACTGTGCGCTCCCTCGCTACTGCGATCGACGCCAAAGATCAATATACGCATGCACACATTCAACGCGTCCAGCACTATGCCCTCGCAATTGCCGGAGAACTAAAAGTAGCCGGGCCCAATCTCGAGGCGCTCAGGGCAGGGGCGTTGCTTCACGATGTTGGTAAGCTCGGCGTGCCGGACAACGTACTGCTTAAGCCAGGACAATTGACTCCCGAAGAATTCGAGAAGATGAAGACCCATCCCGTCGTGGGCGCGGCAATTCTCGAACCGGTTAAGTTTCCCTATCCAGTTGGCGCGATAGTTCGGCATCACCACGAGCGCTGGGACGGCAAGGGCTACCCCGATGGTCTCGTTGGCGAAGACATTCCGCTGGGGGCGCGAATTCTTTCCGTTGCCGATGTCTACGATGCGCTCACTTCCGACCGACCCTATCGTCCGGCATGGACACGCGGCAGAACGCTCGCATTTCTCAAAGCGGAGGCAGGCAGACAGTTCGACCCGCAGGTTGTCGATGTTTTCCTTGCGCTAGACGCTCACGTTTTTGCAGAGGAGAATGCTGAAATCGATGCGGCGGCATTGATTTATGGCACCGCGGTTACTCCTGATATTCAACTGGAGCGCAGACATACCGGCAGCACGACTTCCGAACAATGGGTACTCAACGAGGTGGACAGAACTCTTGGCGCACCGCGTCCTCTGAGCAATCGTCTCGATGAATTGAGCGCGAAACTGGCAGAAGCCGTGCCCGGCACAACCTGTGCTTTCATGCTCCTCGACGAAGAACGCAATCCCCTTCTACGGCTCACCGACGGCACAACAGCCGACCTCACATTGCCCAGACGCGGTCTGCGTGTACTGGCTGCAGCAGGCACAAACGCCGACATCCTATTTGCGAATCCAATTATGCAGGCTGACAGTCCCTCCGCCTGTGTCAGCAGTATGCGTCAGACCTATCGCGGAATCTATAATGATATCGGATTTTCGTGGTCGCTTCCAGGCGAGGCCGAGCGTCAAGTACGTTCTGTGCTGATCGTGCCCCTACTTTCCGAAGTCGAAGCCGCTGGCGACTCGACAGGGCATGAGGCTGTCGGCACGCTGAGTTTGTATCATGCTGACGTCAACGCTTTCTCACAGGAGGACGAAAGGCTGATGACGATAATTGCCGGGAAAGTATGTAATGCGATCGAAACCGAAATGGAACTTGCCAGTAGCTCTGTTCTGGCTGCGAGCATGGTTCCGATAGCGGTCCCACTCATTCATAGTACAACTCAGGCATAGCCCGATAAGGGACATCCAAGCGGTCTGCTCTAAAAATTCGCTGCACTTGTTCGCCGCATTCGTGAATGTCGGAACCTGAATTGACTTCCGCTGGCGAATAATCGTATACTATAGTAGAGACGACCTGCAAATCAGCCTTCCGCTGCTCGACCGCCGTGGATGGCTGATTGCTTTTTCGTCCTTACCTTTGGTGCGTACCGCAACTCTGCTGAAATAACGAACCCGCCGAAATGATCGAGCGAAGAGGAAACCGATAACTTTGCGTACACTGTACGTTGCTCAAGAGGGCTATGCCGGTGCGTGCGCTGCGTTGCGCCGCGCGACACTCCAGAACAACCCTCGCATCGAAGCCGTTGTGTGCGACATACTGGCCGATGTTCAGCTTCGCGGGGACTTGGCGCTGCTCGAACTGGGGCGAAAGTTCGATTCACCGCAGCTTGAAACGCTCGAAGTGCCGCGAAGCGAATGGGATGCCTCCGCGGCGGAGGTTTCCCCGGAACTCCGTACCACGATCGAACAGTCCGCGCTGGCGATTACTGCCTTTCACGAAAAACAGCGCCGTCCCAGTTGGCTCGATCCGCAGCCTGGGCGAATTACCGGGCAGATGCTGCGCCCGCTGGATAAAGTCGGCGTTTATGTGCCGGGAGGCACTGCATCCTATCCGAGTTCGGTACTGATGACTGCGATTCCGGCGCGAGTCGCTGGCGTGCCAGATATCACCATCTGTACGCCAGCACAAAAGAACGGTCGAGTATCTCCCCTTGTCCTTTATGCGGCGAAAGTCGCAGGCGTACAGCGAGTTTTTGCGATCGGTGGCGCGCAAGCTGTCGCCGCGCTCGCTTACGGAACTGAGACCGTTGCGGCGGTCGATAAGATCGTCGGTCCTGGGAATTTGTACGTCAATATCGCCAAAAAGCTGCTATGGGGCATCGTCGATATCGATATGCTCGCGGGTCCCAGCGAAGTGTGCGTCGTCGCCGACGAAGGTGCAAATCCTGTCTATGCGGCGCTCGACCTGCTGACACAGGCCGAACACGATGTAGAAGCCGCCGCCTACCTCATTACGCCCTCGGCGGAGATAGCGGAGCGAGTCTCGATTGAAATCGAACGGCAGTTGACGCTGCTCCCCCGTCGCGATATTCTTAAACAGGCGCTGGATAATCACGGTTTGATACTTGTCTCCGAGTCGCTGGAGCAGGCGTACGAACTCGCAAATGTCTGCGCGCCAGAGCATCTCGCGCTGATGGTGCGTGACCCCTTCGGAGCCCTTGGCTCGATCCGGAACGCGGGCGCGGTTCTCCTGGGCGACTATTCGCCGCAGACGCTCGGCGACTACGCGGCTGGCCCGAGCCATACACTTCCGACGAGTGGAACGGCGCGGTTCGCCTCACCGCTGCATGTCGATACCTTCGTCAAAAAAACCAGTTTCATCTACTACACCGCCGATGCGCTCGGTGAAGCATCTCCCGCGCTGATCGGTTTCGCCCGCGCCGAAGGCTTCGATGCTCATGCCGAAGCGGTTGTCGTCCGTTGCGAGAAATAGACTACCGGCGAGTCTAAATCTCACTTTTGGTAAGGTTTTTGCCGGTACTGGGACTATCACACGAACGCAGGCAGCAATTCCTGCACCTTCAGTACAAACACTGCGATCTACATCCTGGGAGCCGTTCACTGTCCAATGCAGCCAGCAATCCGCGCCGCGCAAGCATCGCGCGTAAAACGAATGAGACCGATATACGCCTGACGCTCGATCTCGACGGAGATGGATCGAGCGATATCGTAACCGACGTCGGATTCTTCGACCACATGCTGACGCATATTGCGCGGCATGGGCTCTTCAACCTGAGCGTTCAGGCAGTCGGTGACACGCATATCGACGACCACCATACGGTCGAGGACGTGGGCATCGCGCTCGGAATGGCATTCGCACAGGCGCTGGGAGATCGAGCAGGGATTGTGCGGGTCGGCAACTGTGGCGTTCCTATGGATGAAGCCCTCGTCGACTGTGCGATCGACATCAGCGGGCGCGGTTTTCTGGCAATCGATCTGCGTTATCCTACTCCGAAACTCGGTGATTTCACGACAGAACTCGTGCCGGAGTTCTTCCGAGCCGTCGCAGTCAATGCAGGCTGGACCGTGCACCTGCGCCAGCTTGCAGGCACGAACACACATCATGTAATCGAATCGGCGTTCAAAGCATTTGGGCGGGCGGCGGCGCAGGCTGTTCGCCACGATCCTCGCGTGATCGGCATTCCCTCAACGAAGGGCGTGCTCTAGTAACAATCGACACTCCAGCGAAGGTGAACTCGAAACGCCACGACTGGAGGAGCGGAATGAGACGGACAGTAAGCACTACCCGACAGCTTTCCAACAGGAAGCAGAGTGACAGCGGAATGCTGGTACGCGCCGGATTGATCGTGTTGCTTGCGATCGGATTCGTCGGCGCGCTTCGCTGGGCTATGGGCGTTACGAACGCCAATACACACCAAATTTCAAATGGGCTCACACGCGTACAGGGCAGTATGAATACGTCGAACGCGAGCGCTGCCGCGTCGCGCTCATTTGCGAAGCGCGATCGTGAATCGGGTCCGACAGTAGAGCCGGAAGAATCCGGCAGACAACACAGGTAGGATAGAAGAGGGACCGGCACATCATGATCGCGATCGTCGACTACGGGATGGCAAATTTGCGCAGCGTCGAAAAAGCGCTGTCGTACGTAGGTGGCGACCCCATGATTACGGGCGACCCTGAGATTATCGCCGGTGCGGACAAAGTGGTGCTGCCAGGGGTCGGCGCGTTCTGCGCGGCGATGAGCAATCTGACCGAACGAGGCCTGCGTGATGCCGTCGTATACGCGATTGGATCGAACAAGCCCGTACTAGGGATCTGCCTCGGCTTACAGATGCTCTTCGAGACGAGCACAGAGATGGGCGCATCCGCAGGACTCGGTGTCCTGCCAGGAAATGTCGTCTCGTTTTTTGCCGACGGTATCCCCGCCGTAGCCGGTGATTTGAAAGTCCCTCACATCGGTTGGAACAGCCTCGATCTACACGGAAAGTCGCGTCTCATGCGGGGTATCGATCCCGGCGCGCGCGTCTATTTCGTCCACTCTTACTTCCCACAGCCTTCCGAACCCGGCATTACAATCGCCACCAGCAACTATGGTACCGACTTCTGCTGCGCCATCGAACGCGGCAATCTATCCGCCACGCAGTTTCATCCCGAAAAGAGCGGCGCGGTCGGCTTGCAAATCCTGCGAAACTTTGTCGCCTGGGAATGAGTAGTACCCGTTATAACGAGAGACAGATATCTATGGACATCTATCCGGCAATCGATATCAAAGGCGGCAAGTGCGTTCGGCTTCTGCAGGGTCGTTTCGATGAAGTGACGATGTATGGCGACGACCCGGTCGAAATGGCGCTGCGCTGGCGTGACGAGGGGGCAAAGTGGCTTCATGTCGTCGATCTGGATGGTGCACGTTCCGGTCATCAGGAGGGCGGCAACCGCCACATCATCTTTCAAATCGTGCGCCAGACAGGGCTGCCCGTACAGTTCGGCGGCGGGGTGCGTAGTGCGGAGATCGTTGCGGAAATGCTGGAGATCGGAGTTGCGCGGGTTGTGGTTGGCACAGCGGCTGCCCGCGATCCAGGACTAGCACAGCGGCTGTTCTCTGAATATGGAGACAGGATCGCAGTCGGGGTCGATGCGCGTGATGGGATCGTCGCGGTTCAGGGCTGGCAGGAGCATATCGGTGAGACAGCGACCGTCTACATGAAACGTATGGCGCATCTCGGCGCAAAGAGGTTCATATTTACCGATATCGCGCGGGATGGAATGTTGCAGGGTGTGAATATCGAGGCATTGATAGCAGCGGCAGCGGCGGTTCCGGGAGTTGCGGTCATCGCATCGGGGGGCGTATCGGGAATACAGGATATCCATGCGATACGCGAAATGAAAGCAAGCCATGCGACGAATGTCGACGGCATAATTATCGGCAAAGCGCTCTACACTGGAGATATCTCGCTGGCTGAAACGCTGGCTTAATGCAAGTAGAAGAATAGTCTCAAGACAGTGGTGAGGTGGCTTGTTACACAATCTCGAGAACTACACGTACATCTTCTGGAGAAATGAATATGGGAGAGGATCTAATCGGGCTGGTTGCTGTAATTATGGTCTTCAGCGTACCGATAGCCGCAATTCTTACAACGCATTATCGCAAAGTCCTGGAATTGAAACTGCGTTTGAAGGGGCAGGGCAGCGAAAGCGTGCGTGCCGAGGTCGAGGCGCTGCGGCAGGAAGTCCGTGCCCTCCGTGACACGACGATGCAGTACGACCTCAGTTTCGACGCTGCGCTCGACAGAATGGAGAGCCGTGTCGGAAGCATCGAACGTATGGCTGCGACGGGCGCGACTGGCAACGCTACCAAAAGCGTCGCCTCATCTGTCGACAATACGCAGTCCTTCGCACAAAATTCATATGCTCCGATGGCTACTTCTGCATCGACGTATAACGAAGAGCCATTGACGCTTCGCGCCGGAAACTAACGAAAGGAGGACGCTCACAATGCCTGATTGGATGGGGGTAATTCTCTTTCTCGTCCTTGTGATCGGCGTACCGATCTCGATATTTTCGATCCCGCTTGCCCTGATCTGGACGCACCACCGCCGCAAAATGGAAGAGCTGCGAAACCAGAAGCAGGTGCGAATAGCTGAGGACGTACGTGCGGAGTTCGCTTCCGTTCGTGCAGAAATCAAAGCGCTGCGCGATACTGCCACACAGTATGATATCAGTTTCGATACCTCGCTTCAGCAAGCCGAGCGTCGGATTGCCGCGCTCGAGCGCCAGGCGAATCGACCACAGATCGAACAGCCTACAGGTCAGAATGTCTATCTCGGCGGACGCTGAACCGTAAGAATGAGCTCTCCTTCATGAATTTTATCAGTCCGCTCAACCTGCTCTGGATGCTTCCTATCGGCGGGGCGATCGTCGTGATGTACATTCTCAAACTGCGCCGCAAAGACGTAGTCGTCTCCTCGACCTTTTTATGGCGGCAGGTTGTACGCGATGTGCAGGCGAATGCTCCATTCCAAAAACTCCGTAAGAACCTCTTGTTGCTGCTCCAGCTGATTGCCGCCGCTCTCCTGATCTTCGCACTTGCGCGTCCCTTCCTCCGTATGACGGGCGCGGGTGGGCGCAACATCGTTCTGATCGTCGATACGTCCGCTTCGATGCGCGCTACCGATGTCGCTCCGTCCCGAATCGAGGCTGCCAAACGCAAAGCGAACGATATCATCGGAGATATGCGGCTCGGGGACCAGATGATGGTAGTCTCTGCCTACTCTCGACCGACAGCCCTGACCGGTTTCACCAGCGAGCGCTCCGAACTCACCCGCGCCATCAACAGCCTCCAGCCGCACGATACCCCGACGAATATGCGCGACGCACTCAACCTCGCTGCCGATCTCGTCGCCTCACGAAGCGTAGGAGACAGCGGCGTAATCGAACTCATTTCGGATGGCGGGTTCGAGGGCACCGACTTCAGCAGTGGAGCTAGCGCGGGACCACAGTACACGCTCGCGAATCTCAACCTTGGCAAAACACACGTGGAGTTTCATCCGATCGGCGTTGGAAACGACAATGTCGGCATTACCGCCGTTGATTTTCGCCGCAATCTCGGCTCTCAGAAGACAGTACAGCTTCTCGTCGTAACACACAATTTCTCTCAGATCGAAAAAAAGTTTACGCAGGAGATTTATGCGGAGGACAACCTGCTCGATGCGCACGAGGTTGTGCTCCCGCCCGGCGCTGAAAACACCGAGCCTTACGATGTGCCCGAGCCGGACGCGCCGACGAAGATGCGGGTTCATCTCGATCTGAAAGACGATCTGGCGGTCGATAACGAAGCCGTGCTGATCCTCAAGCCTCGCAGGACGCTGAAAGTTCTGCTTGTCGGAGGCGATTTCCCCTGGCTGGACAATGCGCTCAAAGTCGATCCAAGCATCGATCTGAATAAAGCGACCGCTTTTCCTGCACCGCCAGACGCGAAGAAATACGACGTCGTGATCTTCAACGAAAGCGCGCCCGCCAAACTGCCGGAAGGCAACTACTTATTTCTGCACTGCACCAGCGATCAGTGTCCTGCGAAAGTGGACGGCTTTCAGAACGGCGTCACTGCGGCGGATTGGGAGCGCGAGCATCCGGTGTTGCGTTACGTCGATTTCAATAACGAAGTCTTCGAGAAGGTGCTGAAGGCATCGCCGCTGGGGTGGGGCAGGGAGATCGCGGTGGGCGATTCAGGATCGCTCGTGATCGCGGGCGAGAAGAACCAGATGCGGGCGGAGTTCGTCGCTTTTTCGCTCGGCGCGTCGCGCTTTCCTCTTGCAGTTGCGTTCCCGATATTTGTCTCTAACAGCATACGCTGGCTCGGAACCGGCAGTGACGACAGCGAAATCGGACAGACGCCGACGGGAAGTTCGATGACAATTCCTGCTCCTCCGGGAGCCGCTAAACTGACCATCACCAAACCGGATGGCACGAAGCGTGATATCGCTGTCGGAGATCGCGGCGGAGCCGTTTTCGATGAAGTGGACCTGGCAGGAATCTATACTGCGGAAGGCAAAGACTTCAGTTATCCCTTCGCCGCCAACCTTGCCAGCGCGAGCGAATCAAATCTGGCACCGCATAGAACGCTGACGATTTCGGATAACCCCCTCGTACCAACGACGCACCGTGTGGTCACCCGACGCGAAATTCTGCCTCTGCTCGCACTGCTCGCACTGTTTCTGCTTTTAGTCGAGTGGTACATTTTTCACAGGCGCGTCAATCTAAACTAAAATCTGAACTGAATCGCCCGCCAACAGAGCCGCTGTAGGGCGCTACTTGACGCGCCCGATTGGCCAGGGTACGCCCGAATTTTTGGAAAGATAATCAATGCAAAACATGCCGACCCTTCTTGCCGTACAGGTTGGTCAGCCCAAAGCGCACGATTTCCACGGCAGAGAGTGGACGAGCGCGATCGATAAAACATCGGTCATGGGACGTGTCGCACTATCGCAGAAGAACCTGACTGGCGATCGGCAATTCAACCTCAAATTTCATGGCGGCGTCGATAAGGCGGTATGCTGTTATTGCGCGGAACACTACCCTATGTGGCGTGAATTACTCGGGAAGGCTGAGGACTTTACGTCCGGCGCGTTCGGAGAAAACTTCACCGTATTGGATATGCTCGAAGAAGACGTCTGTATTGGAGACGTTTATGAGATCGGATCCGCAGTGGTGCAGGTAAGTCAGCCTCGCCAACCCTGCATTAATCTCGCACGGAAATGGGATTTACGCAAGCTGCCGGAAATGATGATGGACAACGGACGAACGGGGTACTATTTACGCGTTCAGCAGACAGGTGAGGTAAGCGCGGGCGATGCTTTTACACTGCGGGAACGCCCTTGTCCCGATCTGTCCGTGCTGCGACTGAATCGGGTGATGTACCAGGACGAGGGGGATTCTGAGTTGCTGGAGCGACTGGCTGTACTGCCGGAACTCGCAGCCAGTGGACGCGTTTTCCAGCGGATGCTCGCCGCGAAGTGAGCAGTACCTTACGATTCCCAACTCCAATTCCTGATCGGAATGAGCGAAAGAATGCAATTGCCTTCTCCCTGTTGAGGAACTCTTCAACAGGGAGAAGGGCTTTCGGGAAAGGACTGACCCATCAGTGCATCTCACTGTCGCTGTGGCGCATAATTATCCTGCGAACCGCGGATTTTGTCGATGCGCTGCTGGGTCTTCTTGATACGGTCTGCGGTCAGTGGGTGGTCGCGGAGAAAGGCAGGACCTTCGTTCTTGCCGCCCGAGACAGATTGGAGCGTGCGGAATAGATCGATCATTCCCTGCGGGTCATAGCCTGCCGCTACCATATTCTGCAATCCTCCCGCATCTGCTTCATCTTCTTCACCGCGCGAGTAGCGCAGCGAGAGGAAGGTATTCGAGAGTCCCGCAACCTCCTGCCAGCCACTGCTTGCATGCGTGAGGCCCAGAAGCACTCCCAGCCCGAGTTCTCGTTTCTTCTGGGAGGCTGCAGCCTTTGCCCAGTGTTCCTTGCGAACATGAGTCATCTCATGACCGGTTACCGCCGCAAGCTCCGCATCGGATTTGACGCGGTCCATGAGCCCCGTAAACATGAACATATTGCCGCCTGGAACCGCGAAAGCATTGACTTCCTTACTGGAGATCACGTGAAAATTGTAGTCCCATTTGTTCCGATCTGCCGCGGGAAGCGCAGCCACCAGCTTCGCCCCGATCGTGCCGAAGGATTTCGCGCGGCTGTCGGTCACCGTCTCGTATTTTTTCAGCACGTCCTGCGCGGCCTGTGCGCCGAGCCGTTTTTGGTCGGCGACGGAAGGTCTGAAGATATCGGCCTCAGCATTTTCGGCTAGTACCGGAATCGCCGCCGCCGTCAGCCCTCCCGCCAGCATTTTAACGAGAAAATCGCGTCGTGAAGCCGCAGATGACGAACTGGGAGACGTTAGAAGTTCCTTTGGATCGTGGAGCGCACAGCGTACCGTATGGATTTCGCCTGTGCTCTCACAAGTGCAGACGCTATATATCTCCGGTCTGTAAATTGGGTTAAATGTATTCATTCCGGTCTCCTTTTGATCGATGGAAATCTGGTGCTTAGAAATCTGATCATGGAAATCTGATCATAGAAATCTGATCATAGAAATAGGATCGATGGGCAACTGGTCTGTGAAATCTAATCGATAGTGCGCCAGTCGATAGAAGAGGGCTCCTGCGTCAGCGAGCATTCCCCCGATACAAACGACGCGCGGATTACTCGCCGGGTTCCGGTTCTTGCGAGAAGTGGCATCTACACCGCCTCTTGCCGCAGATTCGGGAAGCGGACGCTAAGGGCATTGGAAGAATAGAAAATAGAGGAAGCAACAGATGAAGCCCGAATGGAAGACCTCTCTGCATGGAGGGCACAGCAGCGGCTACTGCGATCATGCGCACAGCACACTGCGCGAAATGCTGGACGCCGCCGTTGCGAACGAGTATTATACATTTGGTGTGAGCGAACATATTCCACGCCCTGCGCGCTTTCTCTATCCGAACGAGAAAGAACTGGGCTGGACCGAGGCGAAGCTCGCTGCCGATTTTGCACAGTACACGATTGACATCGACATACTGGCGCGTGAGTATGTGGGACGGCTGACTGTGCTGCGTGGTTTCGAAGCGGAGGTAGTACCAGGCGACGACTATGCAGCGGTCGTAAATAGTTTTCGTGACCAGAAACTCGCGGACGGTCGGCCCGCTTTCGACTACTTCGTCGGCTCGGTGCATTATGTGCTAGACTTCTCGATCGACGGGGAGGTGTCCGAGTTCAAGGAGGCAGTCGAAGCGGCAGGCAGTCTGGAAACGCTGGCGGTCTTGTACTACGAAAAAGTGGCTGAAATGGCATTTGCGCTGAAACCAGATGTCGTGGGGCACCTCGATCTGATTAAGAAGCGGGTCAGAGCGGGTGGGTACGATCTCACAGATCTGGAGACTGCCAGGGTTCGATCAGCTGCTGATAACGCTCTCGAAGCGATTCGATCCATCGGAGGGATTCTAGATCTGAATACAGCGGGATGGCGCAAAGGTCTGGGCGAACCCTATCCGTCTCCGCGCCTTGTTGCCCGTGCAAGGGATCTGGGAATCCCCTTCTGTTTCGGGGATGACAGCCACTCGACAGCAGATGTGGGCGCGGGGATCGTGGCAGCACGGGACTATTTACTTGAAAACGGGGTGGACACAGTCACGATTCTGACACGCGAGGGCAGCGATTTTACGGGCACGATTGTCCGTCGTACTGTTCCCCTCGCGTGAAAACAGAGGTGTGCGCGACTGGCCGGGTAAAGTTTTCGAGCGGAGTCTCTTGCGTGGAGAGAACTAATCCAATCCATCGCACCGACATTGAATGGGAAACATCACGATTACGTTTGCGCCGCCTTCGTGATCGTTACCGAATATAACTGTGCCGCCCATATCGTGCCGGACGAGCGTTTCGACGAGTTCGAGACCGGTGCTCGCGTCTCTGGATAAGTTGAAATTGTCTGCGAACCCCTCTCCCTCATCGCGGACGGAGAGCCTGAGCATATCCGGCGCACTTTCCAGCTTCACCAAGATGTCGCCAGCCCCGTGTTTGAGAGAGTTAGTCACGAGCTCATTGACCAGCAGAGACAGCGAGACGCATTTGCCGATCGAGAGTCTCAGCGGATCTGCTTCGAGATGAATCCTACGATCGCCGCTGCTCGCCTGCAGCAGCGAAATCAGCCTGTGAAGTGTGTGCTGAGTGGACAGCGTTTCGCTGTCGCCGGTGAGCCGAATCTGTGATGTGAGAAGCTCATGGATATTGGCGAGCGTGCGAACGTGCATGATTACGCGCTGTAGCGCTTCGGCAGGGATCATGGTACCGGTGCCCTGAGTCTGCATATCGGCGAGCGCCACAACCGCCTGCAGGTTGTTTTTGACGCGATGATGCGTTTCCTGTATCGCGCGCTGCAGCCGGACATTCATATCGTAGGCGAGTTCACGCTGTTCGTGTTCTTTGACGGAAGCGATGAGCAGTTCCTCATTCAGCGCGACCAGTCGTTGGCGGAGCAGTGCCGCTTCCGTGGTATCCGTGACCTGAACGATCACTCCTGCCGCTCGTGAAGCGGAGTCGAGCACTGCCCATGCCGCATACGACCAGTAGACAGGATCGGCGTTTGCCAGGCTCTGCTCCTGCTCGATGACATTTTCCGCTTCACCGGTCTGGTAGACGCGCTCGATGATGTCAAAACAAGCGCGGCATTTGCTTTCCTGAATTACTTCAGCAAAGGGCTTCCCGACAAGCTCTTCCCGACTTATGTCTGAAAGCCGGCAAAAGGAAGAGTTCGCATAGCGTACGATATGCGTCGGGCCGTCGGTCGCGACCATCGGCACGAGGGAAGCCTCAGTCAGGCTAAAGCAGAGCGCATCGAGACGCGTTTCTTGTGCATTTGCGTCCTCTTCGGCATGATTTGCCGGCAAAGGTAAAGCGTCGTATTGTCTGATCATCAGTTAGGTACCGCCGACCGACTAAGGTCCTGGTTAAGATTCTTGTTTGGTTGCTACGGGCATAACTGCCGGCTGGGGAACACCGGTAATCAGTCCGCGATAATTGCTCAAACGTCCTTCTATCTCTACACCGCGCGAAGTAATCTGGTACTCGCGCACATCCTTGCTATGGTTTCCGTTGCGCATCTTGACGACAAGAAGTATTCTCCGCAGCTGTCCTTCGATTTCTACATAGCGGAGCCGAATGATGTCGTCGGTCAGGAAGGAAATTGCCTGTGTACTGAAAAGCAGATCGGTGAATGACTCGGGCACCTCGATCGTGTTCACAATGGTGACGCCGAAGCCCGTCAGCGTTTCGATCATTCGATATAACGATTCGCGGAAGTCCTCCCGAAACTCCGGTGCGATCGCCATCTCGAAGCCCGCAAGTGAGTCGATTACGACACGCGTAGCGCCGATTTTCTTGACCGCTTCAAGTACTCTCTGAAGAGTTTCGTCTACTGAAAGATCGAGAGGGCGGAGGTAGAGTACATCGAGAGTCCCATTGTTATATGCCGTTTCCAGATCGATGCCCAGCGTCTTCGCGCGATCCAAATACTCCTGCGGGCGCTCCTCGAAAACAGCGATCACCCCCGGTTCGCCCTCTCGCACACCCGCTTCAATGAACTTGGTGGCAAAGACGGATTTACCGGTGCCGGACGGACCGGCGATCAGAATGTTGTCGCCTTGAAAAATACCGCCATCGAGCATGGAATCCAGCTCGGGAATGCCCATCGAGAGCTTGCGTCTCGTATCGATCCGTGGCCGGTCTTCCGCCAGCGCGAATGTGCGCGGAAAGACGCGCAGACCTGCATTCGTGATACGAAAGGTGTGTAGACCCGGCACAGAAGCCTGCCCGCGCAGTTTCATGATCTGCATCTTGCGCACAACAGAGTTTCGCTCCACGCTCTGCGAGAGCCAGATAAGGCCATCTGCAACGGTGAACACCGGGTTGTCGCGCATCTCCTCCAGCGCATATTCACCGATTAGAAAAGTGGTTGCCTGCCAGCTTGTCAGTTGTAAGGCAAGACGCTGAATCAGAGATTGAAGTTCCATCTCCTCAGAACCGGTCCACTGCGGTTTCCGGATCACCGTCCGAAACGAGTCCACGACGACGATAGACGGATTGATGGCTTCTACTTCCGCCGTGATTTGATCCAATACCGCTCCGAGGTTGTTGTCGAGAACTGTCTGGCTGAGGTTGATAAAACGGATAGACTGGTTCATCTTCGAGAGATCGAAAAACTCGAACTGCTGCTGATAGCGCAGCATTTTGATTGCGGGCTCACCGAGCACGGTAAAATAGAGCGCCGGTCGTTCCGGCGTCGCGTTGGCGAACATGATTTGATGCGCCAGAGTGGTCTTGCCACTCCCGGGTGCTCCTGCAATAATATTGAAGGAAAACTCTGACAATCCTCCGCCCATGACCATATCGAGTCCGGGCACTCCTGTTGCCAGCTGGTCGATCGTAACTTTTCCTACGTCACTCATTACGCTGTTTCCTCCGCACGCGGATAAATATTGTAAAGCGACGCGGATGGATAGACGTCGCGCACAAGCTGCAGTGTCAAATCTTGACCGACAAATGTCATGAGGAGCGCAAGAAGGTGTGCTAGGAGGTTGCTGCTGCCGTTGGCTGCTTCAGTAGGACTCTGCTGGGTCAAAGCCTCGCTAAAACCTCCGAGCTTTCCGAGTGGGCAGACTTGGACCATCTGGAGCCAGTGTATCTCTGCTTTCGATTGCGAAAGTGCGCGACCGAGAAGTGCATGGTACCCGGCCGTGCCCACAAACTTAGCCAGTGACTGACGCAATTTTTCGAAAGCGCGTTCAGCAATGACAGCCGGGGTGTTGCCAGAATCAGCACTCTCCGCTTCCAGTTCCAGCAGAAACCGTGCTACATCCCGCGCGGCTGGAGGAGGCTGTCTCATTATAATGGTCTCTCCAATTAAGGTAAACATTGACCGGGCGGCTGCTGGGTACAGAAACACGACATGCAAAAGCAGGGTACGATAACGATATCCCATAGACTGCAGGATCGTCGATGGGTTACTGCTATTGTACTCCTATCGAAGAGACCAGAGGTAGTCGCACAATCTTGTGGGCGCCGACGAAGACAGCACAGGCATACCAGAGAGGACATTCGAAATTGATTCCTGAGTAATTCTACTGCAAAGGTTCGATTATTCATCGCACGATTCCTTCTTCATTGTGTGAGACAGATCCCAACATCAGGTATGGAAGTCAGTCTGAGGATTGAAACATAGCTTTGATTGATTTCTAGCTGTAAAATACCGAACCCGATTCCCTCGAGTGCACGTATTTATTGTGGCAGTGAGAACCGGAAACAAACCGTCGCACACCACAGGAGACGATAAGCATGATCGAGGTCGAACACCTCAGTAAGAATTTTGAGGATAAGAAACGCGGAATTGTCCGAGCCGTCGATGACGTCTCGTTTTCGTGTCAGCCGGGCGAAATCTTCGGACTGCTCGGACCGAATGGCGCGGGCAAAACGACGACGCTTCGGATGCTCGCAACGATCCTCGAACCTTCCTCCGGCACCGCTCGTATCAACGGTTTCGATGTACGCAGACAAGCGCAGGAAGTCCGTCGCAGTATCGGCTATCTCTCGGGCTCGACCGCGCTCTATGAGCGCCTTACGGCACGGGAAATGGTCACCTACTTCGGGTCGCTCTATGGTTTGACTGCCAGCGATATCGAGTCGCGTATCTCGGAAATTTTCAACGAACTGGACATGAATGAGTTTGCCGACAGTCGCTGCGACAAACTTTCGACAGGTCAGAAGCAGCGTGTATCGATCGCACGCACGATCATCCATCGCCCTCCGGTACTTTTCTTCGATGAGCCGACCAACGGCCTCGATATCATCACAGCCCGCACGATCATACGATTCATTCGCCGCTGCCGAAATGAAGGGCGCACAGTCGTGTTCTCGACGCATATCATGAGCGAAGTCGAAACGCTGTGTGATCGCATTGCAATCGTCTACCGTGGACAGATTGCCGCCGTCGGCTCTCTCGAAGAGCTGCGAGACCGCACCGGCAAACAGGCGTTCGAGCAGGTGTTTCTGCGGCTGATCGGAGAGGAGGACGAGGAAGACAGGGACGGGGGAAAGTCAGATGACAGCCGGAATGGAAGTCTCATCAACTCGACTGAGGCTGCTGTGAGCGCTGTCTCTACAGTCCGGGAGGATCGACGATGACGATGCCGAAGCAGACATTCGTGCGCCCGACGGAACCGCGTAAGGCGCGCTCCAATGTGGTATGGACGATCTTTTTCAAAGAGTTTCGAGAGATCTTTCGCGACAGACGAACAGTGCTCTCCGTAATCATCGGTCCCCTGATCGTGACACCGGGAATTTTTGCGCTGTTGGGAATCGCGATTGGAAAGAAAGTGGAGGCCGCGAAGCTCGAGGTCTACAAGGTCGGGATCGTTGCACCGCAGGCATCGCCAAGAATTGCGGATGCGCTCGGCAAAACCCCAGGGCTGGAAATTCAGACTGTCACCGCGGCGGATGCAGCAAAACAGATCAAAGAGCGCAAGCTCAGCGCTGCGGCAGTGCTTCCCGTC
The DNA here is from genome assembly GCA_038216735.1 of Chthonomonadales bacterium. GTDB lineage: Bacteria > Armatimonadota > Chthonomonadetes > Chthonomonadales > Chthonomonadaceae > JBBQPY01. Next base: position 73,337 of record JBBQPY010000001.1, on the reverse strand, counting down.
GATGCAGAAGCGAAAATAGCGGCGGGCAATGCGGTTCCGGTGCAGATACTCGAAGACGCGGGCAGCGAGACATCGCGCGGCGCCGTCGGACGCATTCAGGACTCACTGTCTCACCTGGGAACACAGCTAATTACAGGGCGCCTCCGCGATAACAACCTGCCGGCCGATTATGCGACGCCTTTCGTAGTCACTGAGAAGCCGATCGAGCAGGGCGGCAGCACAGCGATGATGATCCTTTCGCAGATGCTTCCCTACATTCTGATACTATCGGCATTCACCGGGGCGATCTATGCCGCCTTCGATCAGGTAGCGGGTGAAAAGGAGCGCGGAACGCTCGAAACTCTGCTGGTTTCGCCCGCTTCGCGCCGCGATATCGTGCTCGGTAAGTTCGGCGCGGTCGTTGGCGTCTGTCTGATCAGCAGTGTGCTGGCGATCATCGGTTTCATGCTTCCGTTTATCAGTCATCTAAAAGTCTTCGATTTTCTAACGCAGGGCAACATTCACCTGCAGCCAATGGCAATCGGCGTCATCCTGCTTGTGCTGCTGCCGCTTTCGGTGTTGTTTGCGGGATTGCTGCTGGCAGTCTCGACCTTCGCCCGCAATCAGAAAGAGGCGCAGACCTATCTCGGGATGCTCTTCCCGCTGATCGCGATTCCGTCTGTGCTCTCGATGGTGATCGGTGACAACGCCGGGATGGGAGTTGCGTTGATTCCGATCCTGAATGCCTCGATCATTATCAAGCAGGCATTGAATGGAACCTACAATCTGACGTTTATCCTGGTGGCTTTTGGAGTTTCGGCGGCGTATGCCGCATTCGCACTGCTATGCGCAACCTACCTTTTCCAGAAAGAGAGCGTCCTTATCAAAGCCTGAATCAGCGATGCATTCGTCTGTTGGATAGGGTATAACACGAGTGAAGTGGTAAAGAAGGAAGTTTCGTCAGGGAGATAATCCACAATGAGTCTCGATACAAATTCGGAAATTGAGAAGCAGGGTCATGATGATACCGTTCGCGTATCACGCCGTCCGTCCGTTCGTTCCCGTTGGCGCGGTGTAATTGTCGTCACGATGGCTTTCGTACTCGGCGGGCTTGTGCTGCCGAATCTGCATATCAGCTGGCATGAGCCGGAGAGCGCGGCACAGGGCGTCGGTCTGGATGTGCGTCCAGCGTCTCCGCCTGCGGGGCTGTCGGATCAGGAGACTTATGCACGCGCGGCGCAGGCTGCCAGTCCTGCTGTCGTCAATATCGATATGCAGCAGCGCGTTCGCGCCAACCCTGGTTTCTACGATGACGAGGCGATGATGGGCGGATCGCAGACCCGCACGACGGAGGGCTCCGGCGTGATCATCGACAAACAGGGCTATGTACTGACGAATCAGCATGTGGTCGGCGCTGCAAACGAAGCGAATCGCAGCATTCAGGTCACGCTGATGGATGGACGCAAATTCCCTGCCACTGTCATCGGCGCGGACCAGACGACCGATGTCGCGCTCGTCAAAATCGAAGGCACTAATCTGCCGGTCGCGCAGGTTGGGACGGTGCGAGGGCTGGTACCGGGGCAGATGGCGGTCGCGATCGGAAATCCGCTCGGCTTTCGCTTCACCGTGACGCATGGCGTGATCAGCGCTCTCGGCCGCCCGATACGCGACTATGAAAACCTGATTCAGACGGACTGCGCGATCAATCCAGGAAACTCCGGGGGCGCGCTCGTCAACATCCAGGGTCAGGTGATTGGTATCAACACCTTGATTATCACGCAGGCTCAAGGACTGGGTTTCGCAATTCCGATCGACACCGCGCTTCGCGTAGCAGACGACCTGAAGCGGTACGGACGCGTCAAACGCCCCTGGCTCGGGGTCTACGTGATGAGCAATTCGGCGGCGCTCGCCAGCTACAATGACCTGCCCAATATCGCGGGCGCCGTAGCTGTGCATATTCCGCATAACGGTCCTGGAGATGCGGTTGGCCTGCGTGTGGGCGACATCGTGACTAAGGTTGCAGGTAAACCGGTAGCTACGCTCGAAGATTTCAAGGCGATTGAGAAAACACTAAAAATCGGGGATACGGTGACATTGGAAGTGCATCGCGGCGATCAGTTCGCCAATGTTACGGTAAAAGTCAGCGAGGCTCCATAGCAGAACGCGTAACTTGTTGTTTGATCTTCCTGCCTGCCGTTCCTCTTGAGCGGCAGGCTTTTTCTCGCCTTATTTTCGGTGCGTCTGACGAATGCTCTCTCTTTCAAGTGCGGCTCGTAGAATGCTGATCCGCCACCTTAGAAAATACTAATCACCTCTTAACAGTCGCTTAACAAGGCTCTGCTACCATAACAGTGTCGTTGTGATGCAGCATGAGTGAGACGCGCTATTTTTGTCTGGCAATCTGTTTCTGCCGCACATCTTTACAATCTAGCTCTTTACAATCCAGGAGAATTCAATGAACCGTAAAGCATTTACCCTGATCGAACTGCTCGTCGTGATCGCAATCATCGCGATACTGGCGGCGATCCTTTTCCCTGTTTTCGCACAGGCACGCGAAAAAGCCCGAGCGATCTCCTGCCTCTCCAACCTCAAGCAGAGCAGTCTCGCCTACGCAATGTACACTCAGGATTACGATGAGACGACCCCGATCCAGAACTCTCCTGTTCTCGCGGACGCAGCAGGTAATTATGCATCTGGTGGGTATTGGTATCACCAAATTCAGCCCTATGTGAAAAACTGGAATCTGATGCTTTGCCCTGATCGCACGACGCAAGGAGCTTACAGAGCAGCAAGCTCGCTGGCGAGAAATCAAGCCAACTTCCCGCCTGCCATCGGACTGCGGTTCCAGGGCTACGGATACAACGACGGCTGGATCAGCGACAGTGGATACGGTCTGACCCTCCAGCTGCCGGACGGAAGCCGGCCGGGACGTTCGATCGCCGGAATTACAACTCCGGCCGATTGTGTCGCATTCGGCGATACGTACGATACGCCAGGCTATTCTATTGCGATGGACAATATATACGGCGGTTCGGATTCTCCGACAACTACGAAAGGGATCCGACATAGCGCGAACCTGAACTATGCCTTTGTCGATGGGCATGCTAAAATCATCCACATGCAGCTTGGGACGTATGCAGGCGTTACTTTTAACGTTGGACGACCAGCAAGCGAGACGGATGGGCTGAAGTGGTGCTATGATCCAAACGGACTCTCCGACTATACCGCTCTGGGCGGCTCCTCTGGATACCCTGTAATCAGTGCAACCGCAACCTGCGCTGAGGCGGTTCACGACTATTACACTTCTGGTGGTCCTTTCACACTCGTTCCGTAAGGCAATCGACACAGCCTTGTTACAGAGCACATCGAGCCTGAGCCCCCGTACTAAACGCGTTGGCACAGGCTCGGTTATTCGGTTCGACGGGTACAATCACAATACGACAGGCGTTGAACTGAGCGTACTTCGGTCGCTATGCGGCCTCAAAAGCATACGCTTAGCAGTTTCTCATTCACATCTAAGCAATCATTAAGATTGCGATGAGATACTAAACTGGCAACAATGGGCCTGTCACCGGCAGGAATAGGGGTTGTAGAAGGATAGCACGGAAGACGATCATTCTGAAACGGAGAGATATGAACAAGAAAATGAATGCAGCGGTTGGGATGCTTTCGCTGCTGCTGGTCGGCGGAGCGGTTGCGATCGGTATCGCAGGCGAGCGCAAAGCTGAAACACTGCTCACGGCGCAGAAGCCGATATTGATCCCTGGTGGTCCCGGCGGATTCGACTGGATGCTCGTCGATGGGCGCTCAGATCGCGTTTTTGCCACGAATAAGGGGACGAAATCGGTAGCGATCGTAGACCTGAAAACGGACAAGGCGCTTCCGTCACCCATAGTGGGAACGGCACAGGGCATCGCAGTCGATCGGAAGGACAACAAAATTTATCTGGGCGATGACGAAGAGCATAAAGTGATCGTTCTCGACTACGTGACGCTTAAGCAGACCGGCGAAATCGCCGTCACCGGTCCGGTAGATGACGTGCTCTACTGCCCAAAGAATGGCATGATCTACGCCGATCACGATGACGGCACCGACGTATGGGTGATCGACCCGAAGACCGACAAACTTGTTGGCTCGGTGACCGTGCCGGCCGCGCCCGAAAAGATCGAATACGACCGAACGAGCGACCGCATCTACCAGAACATCAAAAGCGACAGCACAATCCAGGTAATCGATCCGGCAACCAACAAGGTCGAAAAGACTTTCTCAACCGCACCTGCAGTCGGACCACACGGGCTTGCAATCGACGGCAAAGCACAGCGTCTGTACTCCGCGGGAAGCAACGGCAAACTGATCGTAATCGATCTCAAAACAGGCAAGACGATCGCGTCGGTCGATATCGAAAAGGGCGTCGATCAGATTGCTTACGATCGCACCAGCCAGCGTATCTACTGTGCCTGCCACGGCGCAATTTCTGTCGTGCAGGCGACCCCTGACGGAGCGAAAACGCTCGGTAAAGTCACGACTCCCAATGGTTCTCACACCATCGCGGTCGACAACAAAACCCATGCGGTCTGGACTTGCTATTCCGATGCCAAAGACAGCTATCTGCTGAAGCTCGTACCGTAACCCAATCGATTGAGTAATGTATGCGTGATTAAGCCCCTTCCACAGGTGGAAGGGGCTGTTTTTGTTGTCTACGCGATCGCGTACATGGATGGAAATCGCACGAATTGATATCTGCGAATCGATTCAGGACGCCGCTTGCGTGACCGGTTGGCGTTCGGTCACGACAGCCCGATCCAGGTTACGTCCCATCTCATTCGGGAAATACAGTTGTCCGGTGTTGAAGCCGCCGAGTGTCTCGAGTTCGCCGTGCGGAGCCGCATCACCATGATTGAGTTTGAGCAGTGGGAAGACGAGTTCGGCGAAACGGTACGCCTCTTCGAGATGCGGGTAGCCGGAGAAGATGAAGGATTCGATCCCGAGATCGGCATACTCCTGCATACGTGCCGCGACCGTTTCAGGATCGCCCACGAGTGCAGTTCCCGCTCCGCCTCGCACAAGTCCAACCCCTGCCCACAGGTTGGGGCTGACCTCGAGGCGATCACGATCCCCGCCATGGAGCGCGACCATGCGCCGCTGTCCTTCCGAATCAGAGTTCGCAAACGCGCGTTGTGCGGCAGCGATCGTGTCATCGCTGACATATTTGATGAGGTCATTTGCCGCTGCCCATGCCTCTTCCGTCGTTTCGCGTACGATCACATGGAGGCGTATCCCAAAGCGAACCGTTCTGCCCTGTGCGGCGGCGAGTCGCCGTACGGCGCCTATCTTTTCCGCGACCTGCGCAGGGGGTTCTCCCCAGGTCAGATACACATCGCTGTGCCGAGCTGCGATTTCGAGCGCGGCAGGCGAGGATCCTCCGAAGTAGATCGGAGGGTAGGGTTTCTGTACCGGTGGGAAGAAACTCTTGCCTCCCTTGAGACGGAAGTGCTCGCCTTCGAAATCGACCTCGTCACCGCGCAACAGGTTGCGCCAGATCGTCAGGAATTCGTCGGTCACCTCGTATCGCTTATCGTGTTCGAGGAAAACTCCTTCACGCGCCATATATTCTTGACCACTGCCAGTCACGACATTGATCAGCAGCCTGCCGTCCGAGGCGCGGTCGAAGGTCGCCGCCATCTGCGCCGCCACTGCGGGCAACGTCACTGAAGGACGCACGGCAATTAGGAAACGAAGCCGCTCGGTGACAGAAAGCAGCGAGGAGGCGATCACCCAGGCATCCTCACAGCCAACTCCGGTCGGCAGCAGCGCGCCATAGTAGCCGAGTTCGTCGATTGCAATTGCGATCTGTTTGAGATAGGTGTGGGTCACCTTGCGATTTCCGACTTGCGAGGCAAGATAGCGCCCATCGCCGCCCGTCGGAAAGAACCATAGAACTTGCATCCGCTTGCTCCTTAACTGACACTTTCGAAAGCTGGACGCTTCAGCCTTGAGTGGGTTGCGTGATGGCTGAGGCATCTAGGTTGGGACCTGAATCGGCGGCGATCACACGCCAGCCGATGCCCAGCACGATCAGTGCTATGAAGCCGATAACGAACGCTGCTATCTTTGGATTCAACTCTTTCTGCATTTTGAACTCCCTGTTTGGTGGGGGCGATGCCCCCATTTGGTTTATGCTGCGCACGAGTGCTCTCTCGAAATCTAATTGTCTTCGAGGAACCAGGCGGAGGCATTCGTATTGAAGCTGCGTTTGTAGACGACCGGACCTGCACTCTGAACCGGAATGATGTCGCCGGAGGTATCGATCAGGCTTGCGCGAAGTGTGCCTGTATAGCCTGGGTCCGGCGAGCGGAACCATTTGGCATGACCATCGCCGAGGATATAGTCGGAGCCGCCATTGTGCCGACCGCGCGCCAGTACGTAGTTTATATTGTTGTCTTTTCCCACGCCGATTTCGGTGCCATCGGTCTCATAGACACCAGTATCATTGCCGTGCGTATAGACCCGTCGCCCGGCTCCCTCCGAAGCAAGAATTACCTGTGAGGGATACTGCAGGGTCGCAAGTGTCTTCGCCGACTCCAGCAGCCAGGCAGCCGGAACGCCAGGAGCCTGTGCCTCACCCAGGTTCGCGTTGTAGCTGTAGCTCCACGAAGGCTGATAGCCAAAGCTTCGGTTGGCGGTCTTATCGTAATCCGGGCAGACCCAGATACTCAGCTTCTGCGCCGCTTTGGTAGGATCGTAACCCGCTTTGAAGTACGGCTCCACCGCCTGATACCAGTGCACGCGATTGAGGAGCGGTCCCATGGGATTTGAGCCGAGCGGCACAGCATAATTGGCTCGCGGCAGAGTTTCGTCGTAGTCCTGAGCGTACATTACCACGCCGAGACCGATCTGTTTTTCGTTCGAAAGACACACCGTCTGACGGGCTTTGCCACGTGCCTGCGCGAAAACGGGAAACAGTATCGCCGCAAGTATTGCAATAATTGCGATAACGACGAGCAGCTCGATGAGTGTGAATGCATTTTGCTTTCTCAACAGACCCTCCTTCAAAAACGACCTAGAGTGAAGACTTCAGCCACAGTGCTTGCAGCAGCGATCGAATGTCCAACGGTAAAAGTTGACTAATTAAATCAGATTAGTTAGTTACTATAACCTGCATCCCGCTGGTTTGTCAAGGGCAGCAGCAAAAAAACCAATTATGGGTAAGATTCACTGTTATCACCGCCCGCTTCGTGACAGTAAATATCGCCCCAGTCGCTGCTCCTACGTGAGAAAAAACGTACGGACACGCAAACAGGCGGGGTATAGTATTAGGATAAGGCGCTGGCAGAAAAGGTTTGGTAAGCATTACAGCAAATCGTTTGCGCTGATGATTGCGGCTGCGCCAATTCAGGAAATAAGGTGACGAGAAGGCATGGCGGAACTGGCCGTTGCGGTAGTGGGGTGCGGTGGCGCTGGGAGCGTCCATCTTACCTGCTGGCAAAATCTGATCGGCGTAAGAGTCGCGGCGGTATGCGATACGAACGGTTTGCTGGCGGCGCGGGCTGTAGCTAACATCGATGGCGCTGCCGCCTACACGGATGTGCGCGCAATGCTGCGCACACAGCCCTTCGATATTGTCGATGTCTGCACGACCCCGACGCAGCACTTTACAGTGGCAGATGCTTCGCTTCGTGCAGGCGCCAACGTGCTGTGCGAGAAACCTCTGACGACGAGAGTGGAAGACGCCCGCGCGCTGGTTCGTTCTGCGGCGGAGCGTGAACGCCTGCTGATGACAGCCTTCACGCACCGTTTCCATCCGCCTCTGCTGTTCGCGAAAGAGCTTGTGGACAATGACGATCTCGGTCGCATTACGATGTTCCGCTGCCGGTTCAGCGGATTTTTCGAGGACGTTGCCGAAAGTGGTCTGGCGGATGTGGAGCAATCCGGCGGTGGTGTGCTCGTAGATACCGCAGTACACGGCATCGATCTGTTTCGCTATTTCTGCGGTGAAGTCGCCGAAATACAGGGTAGGCTGGCGACGGTTACTCCGGAGCTCAAAGTTGAGGATACCGCTGCGCTGCTGCTCAAGGGCGAGAACGGCGCGCTCGGCGTTGTCGAAGCTAGCTGGAGCCAGCATGGGGGGCACAGTGTCGTCGAAATTTACGGCACAGCGGGAGCCTGCCTTTATGATTATGAGACGGGCATACTGCGGTACATGACGGCGGATCAGCCGCTTTATCAGACGCGCGAAGAGGGCGGACCGAACCGTTTCGAGCGTCAGATCGCCCATTTCGCCGATGCCGTTCGCGGCCTGCAGCCGCTGATCGTTACGGGTGAGGACGGACTTCGCGCCGTCGAACTCTGTGCCGAAGTCTACCGCCAGAACGCAGGCTGAGAAGCATAAACTGATCGGCATTTCCACTTTGAAAGGTCTCCGCTCTTGACATACTGCCTCGGAATTATGACCCGCCAGGGACTCGTGATGGCGTCCGATTCACGCACCAATGCCGGCTTCGACCAGGTCAATGTCTGCCGCAAGATGCACACGCTCGTCACGCCCGGCGAACGTGCCTTTGTCATTTTAACCAGCGGAAGTTTGTCTCTTTCGCAATCGATTATCGCGCTTCTCGAACGCGACTATGAAGAGGGCAGGGGACTGGCAGTTGCGCCGACACTCTACGATGCCGCGCGCGTCATCGGGGAACAGGTGCGCTTCGTTTCTAATCTAGACCGCACTGCGCTCGAACGCGACGATTTCCGCTTTAACGTGAATCTGGTTTTTGGCGGGCAGATTCGAGGGCAGAAACACGCTCTTTACCTCATCTATCCGCAGGGCAACCCGCTTGCTGCCACCGAAGACTCGCCCTACCTACAAATTGGAGAAGTCAAATACGGGCGTCCGATCCTCGACCGCGGCATACAGTTCGAACATACTTCGCTCGAAGAAGCCGCCAAATACGCGGTACTGTCGCTCGACTCGACCATGCGCTCGAATGTGACGGTAGGTCCGCCGATCGATCTGCTCATCTATGCGGACGGCGACCTCGATATTGTCAGACAGCGCCGCTTTGCCGAGAAAGACCCTGATCTGAGTGTCATCCATACCCAGTGGGAGCAGACACTGCGCAAGGGCGTCCATGATCTGCCTCCGATTCGCTTCTGGACCGACGAATCGGGCAGCTAAAACATCGGGATAGCGCTCCCTCTCCGAATGGGAAAAGGGTGCAAATATTTACGCTCTTTGCATCCATGAGTATTTGTAGAGGCGCTGTTTGTCCCGTCCGAATCCACCGTACTGGCTTTCACTATCCCCAACCTTTTGTAGAGTGTGCTGGAGGGTGTTGTATTTGACCCTTCTCAATTTCAAGGAGCGCCGTTACCAGTGTCGGTCCACGGCGTGTCTTGACAAATCAGTCGTTCACTTCTATAATGATTTATCCCACCCGCTCAGGCAGCGACGCCACCGGAGTTGAAAATCTAACGCCGTGTGCCGTCCCGCCGCGCATCAACCCCGTACAGGGAATCTATTCAGCCTGTACAATCGATCGATGCTGCGAACTACGGGTACGCACCCGTCTCCATGTAGGAGGTGCGAGTTCGTCTCATGTCCCTTTTCGACACCTATCAGACCGACGGCTTCTACGATGAGATGTTTCAGCCCGATGGTCAGCCTCGCCCCCACTATCGCAAGCTCCATCAGCGACTGTCGCAGATGTCGCTCGAAGATTATCGCCGCCGCTGCCAGCTCGCCGAAGTGACCCTCGTAAATCAGGGTATTACTTTCGCCGTCTATGGCAATGAGCAGGGTGTCGAGAAACCCTTTCCCTTTGACCTCGTGCCGCGAATCGTTCCGGCGGACCAGTGGGAGCATATCGAAAAAGGCCTCAAACAGCGCCTCAAAGCGCTCAACCTCTTTCTGCACGATGTCTACCATGACCAGAAGATCATCAAAGATCACGTCATCCCGCGCGAACTGATCGTCGGAGCACTCCATTTTCGGCGTGAATTTCTGAACGCCGACCCTCCCAACGGCATCTATGTCCATATCTGCGGAAGCGATTTGATTCGCGACGGCGATGGAACTTATCGTGTTCTCGAAGACAACCTGCGTACCCCCTCTGGCGTCTCCTACGTTCTGGAAAACCGGAACATTTTGATGCACCTGATGCCAGCGCTGTTTCGCGATCTGTCGGTCCGCCCTGTCGATCACTACACCACGCGACTGCTGCAGAATCTGCGCGAACTCGCGCCCGCCCGCTGCGGCGGGGAGCCGACCGTCGTGCTGCTGACGCCTGGCGTCTACAATAGCGCGTATTTCGAGCATGCTTATCTTGCCCAGCAGCTTGGCATTGCGCTCGTCGAAGGGCGCGACCTCTACGTCGATGATAACACTGTCTACATGAAAACGACGAAGGGTCCGCAGAGAGTCGACGTAATCTATCGCCGCGTGGATGACGATTTTCTCGATCCGCTGACGTTCCGTCCGGACTCGATGCTCGGTGCGCCCGGCTTGATCAATGCCTATCGCAGTGGTAATGTCGCACTCGCCAACTCAGTGGGTACCGGAGTCGCCGATGACAAGGTGATGTATGCCTATGTCCCGCAAATCATCAAATACTATCTCGGCGAGGAAGCTATCCTGCCCAACGTCGATACCTATCTCGCCTCGAACCCGCAGCATCAGAAACATATTCTCGCCAATCTGGACAAGCTGGTCGTGAAAGCGGCTAACGAGTCGGGCGGCTACGGGATGCTGATGGGACCGCAGGCGACAGTTGAGGAGCGTGAGGATTTTGCGCGCCGCATTCAGGCAGAGCCGCGCAACTATATCGCGCAGCCGTTGATCGCACTTTCGCGCGCGCCTGCATTCATCGACGACCATTTCGAGGGGCGCCATGTCGATCTACGACCGTACATTCTCTTTGGCAAAGAGGACATCACGATCATTCCCGGGGCGCTAACTCGTGTCGCTCTGAAGCGCGGCTCGTATGTCGTCAACTCATCGCAGGGCGGGGGAAGCAAGGATACCTGGGTGCTGGCAAAAGACACGATGAATCAGATAAATCAGACACAGAGCGCGGGCTTTCAGTCACAGTCGATGGGCAGCATGCGCCAGTCGCAGGGTTTCGGAACGGAGCGCAAACAGGAACAGAGTTTCGGCGGCGAGGAGGTGCGTGATGCTCAGTCGTGATGCCGATGCCTGCTACTGGATTGGACGCTACGTCGAGCGCGCCGAAGCGACGGCGCGCATGGTAGATGTACATTATCATGCAGCGTTGGAGACTCCGCTGACTGTGGAGTCGGCACGGAAACAGGCATACGGAGCAGATACTGAGGGCGATTCGGTGTCGGATCACGCGTATGCAAATGCGGGCAGCGAGATGTTGGAATATGGAAACGCAAGTTCAGCGCCCGATGCGAACCTATCGGATCCTTGTGCACCCCATGAGGACCCTGACATCAGTACGCTGCGGTGGCAGTCAATTCTGGCCATTTCCGGAAGCGGCGGCACATACCGAAAGCGCTATGAGACGGAGAACGACCGTGATGTGCTGCACTTTTTCGCTTTCGATCTGAACCATTCCAATTCGATAATTTCCACCTGGAAAGCAGCGCGAGACAACGCGCGATCCATCCGCGAACAGCTCGCATCGGAGATGTGGGAGAGCGTCAACGTCTCGTATCTGCGCCTGTTAGACTGGAATGTAGATCGCGTGCTGGCGGGGAGTCCGCATGAATTCTTTCAGATCGTCAAGGATTCATCGCACCTCTTTCAAGGTATCCTGAACCGCACGATGCTGATGGGGGAAACGCGCGACTGGCTCGATACAGGTCGGTTTCTGGAACGCGCAGGACAGACCGCCCGTCTACTCGATGTCAAATTTCACGATCTGCTTCCGGCGTTTCGCAGCAGCGACCCCTCGATAACCGCCGGTGCGAGTGCACTGCAGGACGCATACGGGGTGGGTGGCGCTCTCGATATGCATGGCTGGATTGCGGTTTTAAAATCAGTGAGCGCTTTCGAAATGTATCTCAAAACCCATCAGGACGGCATCAGTCCGGCCAATGTGGTTGATTTTCTGGTGTTGAATACACAGTTTCCAGCGTCTGTACGGCATGGTATCGGACGAGTTGAAAGTTGCCTGCAGCGGATCAGCGGCAGCAATGTAGGGGCACAGGTGATGGAACCCGAAGTTCTCGCTGCACAATTGCGGGCTCGACTGACTGCAAGCCGCTCTGAGGACATCATTCTGGGTGGGCTGCATACCTATCTAGACAGCGTGCAGCATGACAGCGCTCTACTCGGAAATGCGATCACAAGGACTTATCTTTCTTACTAATCCATACCACATTTGCTCTACGCTTTTGTGCATCTTGTGCCGCAGCATGACTTTGAATCTTAAAGCATAAGGGCGGATGTTCGCAGGTGAAGGGTAAGCAACGTGCGTTTGCGTGTACATCATACTACCAGCTATCGGTATCCGACGCCCGTTGCGGACAGCCATAACGAAGTGCGCCTGATGCCGCTCAGCGATGCTGACCAGACATGTCTCGATTTTCGGGTCTCCACAGATCCCTACGCGCCGATTTTCGCCTACGATCTCCCATCCGGACGAGTGCATCACTTCAATCTGCGTGACAGGCATTCGCACGTGACTATTACCGCCAACGCACTCGTCGTTACACACCGCAGCAATCCCTTCGCTGCGCTGCAACTGATTGAAGACGATGCTGCCTACTATGCCCGCGAAAGCCTGCGGCAGCTCTACTGCGAGTATCTCACGCCGACCAAACTCGTCCCGCTCGACCCTGAAACCGATCGGATCGCCGCCGTCGCCCGAAAGCAGGCTGGCGTCGGCACAGCCTCTTTTTTGATCGCGCTCAACCGCCTGCTTCACCGTGTCTTCACTTATGCGCCCGGGACGACCGATGTCAATACCTCTATCCGTCAGGTTCTGGAAAACAAGCAGGGTGTATGCCAGGATTTTGCACATCTGATGATCGGGATATGTCGGCGGCAGGGCATTCCGGCACGCTACATCAGCGGCTATCTGTATACGGGCGAACCTCGAAGCGCAGTCTTATCGAATGAGCCGGATGTACGACGATCGTCGGACGATAACGGAAGCGCGCAGGGGATGTCCGCCAGTGGATTCATCGACACCGCACTGGTGAGCGGGAACGCGACCCATGCCTGGGTCGAGTGTCTGCTGCCCGATGGCGAGTGGCGCGGCTTCGATCCGACCAACAACATCGTAGCCAACGACCGTTATATCAAAGTTCATTTTGGACGCGATTACAGTGATGTACCGCCAGTAAGAGGCATCTATCGAGGGACGTTCACACATACGCTCGATGTCGATGTCCGTGTGAGCCTCGATCGCAGTCAGGAAGTACAGTCATGAACACGCAGCGAGTAAGTGAGCAGAGATGAAGAAAATCGAAGCGATTATCAGACCGCTTAAACTCGATGAGGTCAAAATAGCGCTCGGAGAGATCGGCGTCACCGGCATGTCGGTGTCCGACGTACGTGGCAGTGGGCGACAGGGCGGGCATCGAGAAAGTTTTCGGGGGGTTAGCTATTCGATCGATCTGCCGATGAAAATCAAGATCGAGATCGTCGCTCGCGATGAAGATGCCGACGAGATCGTCGCGACTATCGAGCGCCACGCACATACCGGTGAGCCAGGGGATGGAAAGATATTCGTACTGCCGATGGAAGAAGCGATCCGCGTACGCACCGAAGAGCGCGGCGAGGACGTGCTCTAGCCGGCAGCGCTGTTTGCGTAGAAGTCCTAACCATTCAATCTCACTAGCGAGTATCGATCTTTCGCAGGGTTCTCGATTGGAGTACTATACTCGATAAGGAAGAGGGAACGCCAAAGGTCAGGCATGGACCACAGCGCGATCGCAGACAACACTTTCACTTCCTAACACACTGTTCAGGACTTCTTCCTTGAATGCGGCAAACGCGCTCGCACTCCGCGAGCGAGGACGCGGCAGGTCGATACGCACATCATTGATCAGGCGACCGTCTTCCATCACCAGCACTCTGTCGGCAAGGGCGACGGCTTCTTCAGGGTCGTGCGTGACGAGAAGCGCAGTGAACTGCTGCTCGAGCCATAGCCTTTCGATCAGCGCTTGCATTTCGAGGCGCGTAAGTGCATCGAGTGCGCCGAGCGGCTCATCGAGCAGGAGCAATCGTGGTTGGCTGGCAAGCGCACGAGCCAGGGCAACACGCTGACTCTGTCCACCGGAAAGGATGCTCGGCCAGTCACGCGCTCGATCTCCAAGTCCAACCTGCTCGAGCGCATACTGTGCACGGCTCTGGTCTGCCCGTGATAAACCGAGTGCAGCGTTCTCCAGCACACGCTTCCATGGGAGCAGCCGTGCCTCCTGAAACATGATACGTGTCGAGGCATTCGGTTCGCGCAAGGCTGTCCCATTTGCTTCGATGCTGCCACCACTGGGCGTATCGAGACCAGCGATGAGGCGCAGCAAGGTGCTTTTGCCGGACCCGCTCCTGCCGACGAGCGCGATGAACTGTCCTGGTGACTGCACGAAATCTATCCCTCTCAGAACCTCAACAGCCCCGAAACTCTTACGCACATTCCGGATGCCTAAATGTGTGCCGTGTGTCGCCATTCTCAGATTCATGTATATTTCCTATTACTCAATGCTGGCAAGCAGCGCTCCTACGAATTTCACACTGATAATGGCTTCTAGTAGACTGTTTAAGAAGCTTCCTCGGAACAATGAATTCCGACTTCTATGCTGCTAAACGCGCTGATAGACGCTATTCCATGACAGCAGTCTGCGTTCGAAACCCTTCGTGAGCATGTCTGCGCCTTTGCCAAGCAGGGCATAAACCAGTGTGCCGACGACGACAATGTCGGTCTGCATGAACTCTCGCGCGCTTGTGGTCATGAAGCCGATGCCGGATTCCGCCGCAAGCGCCTCAGCCGCAATCAGCGTCAGCCACATCGCGCCAAGCGCGAATCGCAGCCCGATCAGCACCGAGGGCATAGCTCCAGGGAAGATTACTTGCCGGAAAAGCTCCCAGCCTCGCAATCCATACACCTTTGCCATCTCTTTCAGCTTTGGATCGATCGAGCGTATACCGTGATAGGTGTTCAGGTAAAGTGGGAAAAATACGCCGAGCGCGATCAAGAAGACTTTAGCCTGCTCACCGATCCCGAGCCAGAGTATCACGAGTGGAATCATGGCAAGGTTCGGGATCGTTCGCACCATCTGAACAGTGCTGTCGAGCAGCCCTTCAGCCAGGGAGAAGGTACCCGTCAGCAGTCCCAGTAGGAACCCGATTCCGCCGCCGATCAGCAGCCCGGTAACGGCTCGTCCGGCGCTGACGAGAAGGTGATGTGGCAACTCTCCGGTACGCGTCAGTTTCCACGCGGCTGCCAATACTGCACCTGGAGGGGGAAGAATGCGCGGTGACAATACGCCGAAGCGTGAAGCAAAGTACCATCCTGTGAGAATGGCGACTGGCATTACCCAGGGCAGTATACGTCGGTAGGATCGAGAATTCATTTACGCTTCCGATTTGGTTCGATTTGGTTGGTACGAGAAATCGGGATAAACAATTATCCCTTCCTATCATTTGGTCTTCGATGCGCTTTTGGTGAAGGCTGGGGTCAGTGACTCATACTCAGCGGGCGTCAACATCGCATCACGCACATTGATCGGCTTCGGCAGCAGCCCAATACGCACGTAGTTATCAGCGACAGTCTGCTGCTGTTTTATGATCTCTTCATCGATTGCACGGATGCCTTTTCGTGCTCGCTTGTTTTGCAGCAACAACAAGGTAGCCGCTTCAACTCCGCTGTTCTGTGCAAGAATTTGTGCTGCATCGTTCGGGTGCGCATTCGCCCAGACGCCGACGCGGTCAATCTCTTCGAGGGCAATTTTGAGTATCTCAGGATGCTCTTTTGCGAACGTGCGTGAGGCGAGATAGAATCCACCGGGAGTGACGATTTTGCTCGCGTCGACCAGTACGCGAGCCTGCGTTTTCTGTTCGGCAACGGTCAGATACGGCTCCCAGATTGCCCATGCGTCGATACTTCCGGACTCGAATGCGGCACGTGCATCGGGCGGCGCGAGGAAGACAGGCTGGATATCGGCGTACTTCAGTCCCGCCTGCTCGAGAGCCTGCAGCACCAGATTGTGCGCACCGGATGCCTTCGAGAACGCTACCCGCTTGCCCCTCAAATCCGCCACCGAGCGGAGTGGCGAGTCGCTCTTAACGAGTATCGCCTGTCCTTTGCCGGGATCTTCGGGCAGCGGAATATTTGCGAGATAGACGAGCGAGCTGCCGGAAGCCTGTGCGAAGAGCGGTGGGGATTCCCCAGTCGATCCAAGATCGAGGCTGCCAACCCCGAGCGCTTCGAGGAGCGGAGGTCCAGCGGGGAAATTAGCCCATTCCACCTTGACGCCCTGAGCGGCAAGCCGCCGATCGAGGTCGCCACGAACTTTCAGCAGGTTCAGGGGGTCGGCACGCTGATGCCCGATCCGCAGTGTGATTTCAGAGTCTTTACCGCCGGAAACATTGCGTGCTGCTGTGCTGCCGGAGCTTTTGCCGCCCAGGCAGCCAGTAAGCCCTAAAGCCGATGTAAGCCCTAGTAACAGCGCGCTGACGAGAAGCAGAGAGGGGCGCGAACGCTCCACTGCTGTCCCCTCTGTTACTTCGTAAGTGCCATTCGAGGCGCTGTTGATCTTTGTACCGAGGGTCACTATCAATCCTCCAGGAACCAGCCGGATGCGGACGTGTTGTCGCTGTGTCTATAAACGATCGAGGTCGTGCCTTTGGTGGGCACGAGTGACGAGTAGTTGTCTACATCTGCAACGCTTCCTGTGAAGCTCGGGTTCGGTGCTCGGTACCATTTCGCATGACCGTCGAGCAGCAGGTAGTTCGCTCCGTCACTGTGGCGTGATCGCCCCGTAAAGTATTCAGCACTGCAGTTTTTCTGTGCTTGCAGCGCGGCATTCCAGACGTCCGGATCGTCGATACCATCAGTCCAGACACAGCGTCCGCGACTTTCAGAAAGCACGATATTCTGCGCAGGGAACTGTGGTTGTGCGAGTGTCGCAGAAGGGAGACGGATCGCCAGCGGAATATTCAGCGCGAACGTGCCCAACAAATTCCGGTTCGCGTTGTAGCTGAGCGAGGGACGATAAGGCAGTTTTAAGCTGCCGGAACCGTTCGTACGACCCGATTTATCAAAGTCCGGGCAGACATAGATACTGCGGCTTCCTGCCTGACTGACCTGGATCGGAAAGCTGGCTTTGACATACGGATCGATGATATACTGCCACACGGTATTGCTATTGCCGCTCGTATCTGTGCCAATCGTGTAATTCGCGAGCGGCAGGGTCTCATCGTAATCCTGTGTATACATTAAAATGGCGATGCCCAACTGTTTCTCATTGGAGACGCAGGTCGTCTGACGCGCTTTGCTGCGCGCCTGCGCAAAAACTGGGAATAAGATCGCTGCAAGAATGGCGATGATTGCGATCACGACGAGTAGTTCAATGAGTGTGAAGCCATCAGGCTTCTGTGCGGGCGTAGTGCGCTTCAAGATTTCCTCCGGAGTAGGCTGCATATATAATCTGGCAGCGGTGCGACTGATAGTGCGTAAATGTAAGTCGGTAAATGAAAATAGTAACGAAAACGAGTCTAGCTCGCTGCCTGCGCTGATACCTCCGGCCGATTTGTGCGGACGGCAGCGACTGATGACAGGTTGGAAATGCCAGACGCGGAACCTGTGACCATTTGATGGGAGAGCGGCAGCAGTGGAAAGACCAGTTCAGCGAACCGATATGCCTCTTCTAAATGCGGATAGCCGGACATAATGAATGTCTCTATGCCGAGGTCGCCATACTCGCGCATTCGCTGTGCGACGATTTCGGGGGTTCCTACAAGGGCCGTTCCGGCTCCGGGACGAACCAGTCCTAAACCTGCCCATAGATTCGGGCTGACTTCAAGATTGTCCCGACTGCCGCCGTGCAGTTCGCGCATTCGCCGCTGACCTTCTGAGCCGTCACGAGCCAGCCATTCCTGTGCCGCGGCAATCTTCTCGTCTGTCTGATATTTGAGCAGGCTATTTGCCGCTTTCCAGGCTTCCGCTTCGGTCTCGCGCACCACGACATTCATGCGTATGCCGAATCTCACGCTACGCCCTTCGGCTGCAGCGCGGTCTCGAACGCGCGCGATTTTCTTTGCCACGAGAGCAGGTGGTTCGCCCCAGGTCAGATAGACATCGGCGTGTTTGGCGCCGACGCGAATGCCTTCGTCAGACGACCCTCCGAACCAGATCGGAGGATACGGTTTCTGCACTGCGGGAAGGGGATTGCGTCCGCCTTCGATTCGCAGATGCTCGCCGACAAAGTCTGATTTGCCGTCACGGAGCAGTTCACGCCAGATCGTCAGAAACTCATCGGTAATTTCGTAGCGTTTCTTTTCGTCGATGAAGACGCCGTCCGCTCCCATACGCTCCTGCCCGCCCCCGGTCACGACATTGATCAGAAGTCTGCCTTCGGAGAGGCGATCGAAGGTCGCCGCCATGCGAGCTGCAAGCGAGGGCTGCATAATAGAAGGTCTGACCGCGATCAGATAGCGAAGTCTCTGAGTAACAGGGATAAGGGTTGAGGCGGCCACCCAGGCATCTTCACAGCCGATTCCGGTCGGCAGTAGGACGCCATAGTAACCGAGCAAGTCGAGAGCGGTGGCGAGCTGGCGGAGGTAAGCTGGACTGGCTTCGCGCCGCCCGATAGTGGTCCCAAGATAGCGTTCATCCCCCGAAGTCGGTATAAACCAGAGCACGCGCATCGTCGCTTCCCTCCCACTTCATTACTAAACTGACAATATCAATCAGATTAGTAAGGTATAGTAGCACAAGATGCTGGTGCTGTCAATATAAATTATACTAAACCGATAGAATCAGTCAAGAACGGAGACGTTAATGAATTGGTGAGCGCGATAAGCAGAAAAAAGCCCGTCGAAAAGAACTCTTCGTCGGGCAGTATTAAGTTCTTTGCAGTCTTCTTTCCGGCATCGCAGATCAACGAGCCGAAAATAGCGGTTGGAGCCGGTCGCTATTTGGCGGCGATCTCGATACCGAGCTTTTTAAGTGCATTCATATAGAAGCTCTTCTCGTAAACACCGACCGCGTAAGTGCGCACGATGCCGTCCTTATCGATGATGATCGTCGTGGGAATGCCATTGACACCATATGACTTGGTAGCGATCGATGCGCTTTGATTGTCGGATGCAGGATCGAGCAGCACGGGCATTGTATATTGGGGACTTTCTTTCAGAAAGTTCAAGCAGGCTGCTTTTGTATCCCAGGTGTCTACAGCGAGCACAGCCACATCCTTACCATACTTCTCATGAATTTCTTGGATATGCGGCATCACCATGCGGCACGGTCCGCACCAACTCGCCCAAAAATCGACGACTACGACTTTGCCTTTGAGCGAAGACAGCGAAACGCCCTTGCCGTTGAGGTCTTTGGCAGTGAAGTCTGGAGCAGGCTTGCCCTCGTATTTGGCTCGCTCTGCCTGCAATTTTGCCTTTGCAGCTGCGGCTACAGCGTTGGGATCAGTGAACTTAGCGACCATTTTCGCTCTTGTTGGCGCAACAAAGGTAAACATAGCCGCTTCGATCGGCTGATCGACTTTGACATCCGAGAATGTTTCCGTCAGTGTGGCGCTGCTGTTTTCCTGCGCCTGAACCACTTTTGCCAGCGTGTGCGCAGCGGCATCGAAGTAAAAGGTTGTCATCGAGCCGCGGACACTGCTGGTAAGAGGTATGCATTTTTTACCCTCTTCCATTACCGCAGGCCCGACTGTCATTCTTTTGAACTGCGCGTTCATTCCTTTGTCTGCTGTCGCATTGCCCTGCAGCATCATCGCGATCAGGTAAGTGCCGAGCGGCTGGAACATTACGTCGTCGACGATGTTGATGTTCTCATAGGTGGCGGCGGCAGGAATCTGTGTATACTCGGAAGTCTCACGATGGTAGTTGTAGAACGACTTTCCATCGCTCAGAGCAAGCACGTACTGAGGCGGAATCGATGCGAACAGGAATTTATTCGGTCTCTCCAGTGCCAGAGTGTACTGCCCGGCTCGTTGAACGACTCCTTGATCGGTTTTCTGCTCAATTGCATAAGTCGCTGTATGCTGGTAGGATTTATACTTTTTGTAAACGGCGGTGCTGCTCTCGAGCAGCGCGGCCACCTCAGCGTTCAGTCCTGCTTTCATGCCTGGCGACTGTATGGCAGAGGATGCGGCAGGTATGTCGGCTGGTGTCCCGTGTGTGCATCCCACCAGAGGACCGACTGCCAGCACGGAGACAAACGAAAGACGGGCGTAACACTTCATTAAAACTCTCCCTGTCAAACAAATCTGCTTCTGTTCAGGAGCGTGGTGGCTATTTCACGGCAGTCTGAATACCAAGCCTCTTGAGTGCATCCAAGTAGAAGCTCCTTTCATGCGAGCCGATTGTATACGTGCGAACGATACCCTCTTTGTCGAGTATAATCGTCGCCGGTACGGAGCGAACGCCAAATATAGTTCTGGCAATCGACGTGCCTGTATCGTCCTCCGCTGGATCGAGCAACACAGACAGCGTGAAGGTCGGATTCGCTTTGAGGAAGTTCAAGCAGGCCTCTTTTTGATCCTGGGTATCGACTGTGAGTACAGTAACATCTTTGCTATATTTCTCATGGATTTCCTGAAGAAATGGCAGAACCGCGCGACTACCTCCACTCCAACTCGCCCAAAAGTTTAGTACGACGACTTTGCCTTTCAGCGAAGACAACGTAACCTCCTTGCCATTGAGGTCTTTTGCGGTGAAGTCCGGCGCAGGCTTACCCTCGTATTTCACGATCAGCGCTTTCGTTAACGCATCCTCGTGCGGATCGGTAAATCTGGCAACGAGTTTGGCATCTTCCGGCGGGGTGAACGTAAAGAGTGAGGCGAGTATCGGCTGATCGATCTTCACGTCGGTTTCAAGTTCCGTTACGACTATGTATCCGTCGTTAGCGGAACTGATTAGCTTTTCGAGCCTGTGTGATTTGGCATCAAAATAGAAGGTAAAGCTGCGCCCGGGTACTTTATAGGCAAGTGGAATCAATTTTCTGCCGTTTTGCAGCACAGGTTCTTCGACGCGCGTCGCCTTCAATATCCCGCTGTACTCTGTGTTCGCAGTTGCATTGCCCTGGAGCATCAGCGCGACAAGATACGTGCCGAGTGCCTGAAATTCGACCCCGTGCACGAGATCTATATCTGCCAAGGTCGCGCCGACATGCGCTTTCGTGTACTCCCCAGTGCTGGCATGGTAGTTATAGAACCACTTTCCATCGCTGATCAAGAGAACGTCGAGATTTTGGCTTGATGCGAACCGAAATTTGTTTGGACGTTCGATCGCGATAGTGAATTGCTTGCCGCGTTTATGTATGCCATCTTTTGCTTTCATCTCTACTGTAAAGATTGCCGTGTGCTGGTACGTTTTGTACTTTTTATAGACGGCAGTGCTGCTGTCGAGCATCGCGACGACTTTGGGATCCCAACCAGCTTTTGTAGTAGTCGAGGGCTTCGCAAGCGGCGACGTGAGCGAGGCTTTGGCATCCGCCAGAACAAGGCTGACTGCCAGCGTGACACCAACGGCAAGACGAATGAAGCTTTTCATATATACTCCCCGAAAGATGAATTGCCTCATGGAGGAGACTTGTCAAGAAAATAAGACACGAAAGAAATGGGTAAGATCTGGCAGTAGAAAAGCAGACGGAAATGCCGACGGTGGATTGTCGTATCGCTTCCTTATACCCTCTATTCTACCAGCAAAAGCAGACGTTAAAACCCACAATGAATCTCACGGTGGCGCCTGGCATCCGAAACGGACGAGACCCAAAAAGCCCGACGAAGATATTCTTCGTCGGGCGTGTCATGCTTGATCTAAAGGTTGAAGCAGGAGACAAAAGCAATACACAGTCCAGAGAAACTACTTTGCGGCGATCTCGATACCGAGGCTCTTCAGCGCGTCCATATAGAAGCTCTTCTCATGCGAGCCGATTGCGTAAGTGCGCACGATGCCGTCCTTATCGATAATGATCGTGGTCGGGATGCCGTGCACGCCGTACAAACTCGTTGCGATCGAGGTATCACTCTTATCGGCTGCCGGATCGAGTAGCACTGGCATCGTATACATGCTGTTTTCTTTGAGGAAAGCCAGACAGTCGTCCTTTTTGTCCCAGGTGTCTACGGCGAGCACGGCGACATCTTTGCCGTACTTCTCATGAATTTCCTGAATACTGGGCATTACAGCGCGGCACGGTCCGCACCAACTCGCCCAGAAATCGACGACCACGACTTTGCCTTTGAGCGAGGAGAGCGAGACGTCCTTGCCATTGAGGTCTTTGGCTGTGAAATCCGGCGCAGGCTTGCCTTCATACTTAGCCACAAGCGCTTTGGATTCTGCCTCAGCCGCTGCCTGTGGATCGGTGAACTTAGCGACCATGGTAGCCTTTGGCGGCGCAGTAAACTTGAAGACCGACGCTTCGATCGGTTGATTCACTTTTACGTCCGAATAGGTTTCGGTGAGAGTGAAATTTCCATTCCCCCCTGACTGAACTACTTTGCCGAGTGTGTGCGCAGCAGCATCGAAGTAGAAGGTCATCGTAGATCCCTGAGCACTGAGGCCTAGCGGTATCCACTTTTTGCCCGCTTCCATCACCGGTGGCCCGACCTTCATCGCTTTGAGCTCCGAGTTGAATTGTTTGTCCGCTGTCGCATCGCCCTGCAGCATCAGCGCAATCAGATATGTGCCCAACGGCTGGAACATCACGTCATCAACGATATTGATGTTTTTGTAGGTCGGCCCAACGGGTGTTTTCGTATACTCGGCTGTCTGACCGTGAAAGTTGTAAAACGATTTGCCATCGCTGACGGCAAGCACGTTCGTGTCGGGAACCGAGGCGTACCGAAATTTGTTAGGGCGCTCAAGTGCAAGCGTGAACTTCATGCTCTGTTTATTCACGCCATCTTTGGTTTTCTGCTGGACTGCATATGTCGCAGTGTGCTGATAGGACTTATATTTTTTGTAGACGGCGGTGCTCTTGTCCAGCAGTGCGGCGGTCTCAGCATTCAGACCTGCTTTCACAGCTGACGATGGTGTGGCAGGCGGAGCGGCGAACGCGGCGTTTGTGCATCCCAGCAGAGGGCTCGCTGCCAGCGCGATACCGATAGTGAGGCGGGTGGTGTTTCGCATGAAAACTCTCCTTATAAAACGAAATGTCTCAAACAGCCGATGATTCGAGACGATGTACCAGTCAGCGCAGACTACTTGATATTCTACCAGCAAAAACAAGCATTCGATCGAAATCTGTAAAAACTGACGCAGGAGTGATCCATCATACTGCCGGTGAGCGCTTACAGAGCGATCATCGGCTGAGACGTAGTCTAGAAAGCAGACCGTGGCGATGAGCTCGACTCGATTTGCTCATTAGTCCGCGCGATCTGATGTGCGTTTTTGGGCGGTACATACTCGAAAAGCGACGCCTCGATCGGCTTATTGATTTTTACGTTCTCAATGATCTCCGTAACCTTGACTCCCAGCGAAGCCAGATCGAAAATCGCCTTCAACAGCAGATGTGTCTGCGGATCGAAATAAAAACGTACGGGCGCTTCGTCGGGCGCCAGGGGCGCGGTGAGCAGATCGTATTTCTTGCCGCCCTCGACGAAACCTGGCTGGACGCTGCCTTTTTCCAGTCCGGTGAGTATCACTTTGTCGGCATACACATCGCCCTGCAGCATCAGCGCGATCAGATAGTTACCAAAAGTAAACGAGACATCATCGACGATATTGATGCCATTGTAGCCGGCTGGCGCGGTCGTGCGCGTAAACTGGTGGGCTTGCCCTTTGTAGTTGATAAACGTCTTTCCATTGCTGACAGCGGCATCGCTGTCCACTTCATCCGACTTATAGCAGAAACGGTTCGGGCGCTCGAGCGCGAGTGTATATGTCGCAGTCTGGTTCATCGGTCCCTGACTGGTTTTGCCTTTGATCAGATATTCCGCGATATGCTGATACGACTTCATTCCCGAATAGACGGCCGTGGACTGTCTGAAAAGGCTGACTATTCCGGGTTTCACATTCGCCGTTACACTTTGCGCTGCGACAGGCGGATCGACTGCGACAGGCGGATCGGCAGAAACTGTGTTTGACGAGCAGGCAGCGAGCGCGATATAAAACGCGGCGAGCGCAATGCGCGTCAACCGCCCTGATCTTTTGCCAGCAAGAAATCTCCGCCTTCTACTCGTCGTCCGCTCCTGCGGGTGCGCTAGTTTCGATCTCTTTGTTTCGTCTTGGTGGGCGCAAAAACATGTCTCGGTGCTTTTAGTCGTCGGTACTGAAATCTCTGTCATTGTTGTGCTCCTGCCTGATGCCCCTAATTTCGCGTTGCATCGCTGTTCTGAACCTATTATATCGCTAATCTTTAACGTTTGCGAGGCTGTTCCTGTGGAGGAGCTGTAAGCAGTCCTGCGAGCGCGTCGAGCAGCATCATTCGCGGAAATGCAGTGCGAATGTTACCCAGCGTTCCCCTCACAAATTGAGTGATCCGCCCGTCACGCCCAATCACGACCGCCAGCGGAACTTCGGTGATCCCGTACTGCCGCACCGCCAGCGATACACTTTTGAGTTTCTGTGCCGGATCGGCAAGAAGCGGCAGTGTCGTTTCCGGGTGCCGCTTCTTATACAGATCAAAGCCGTCGAATGTGTCCCAGGTATCGACTACGACGAACAGAACGTCCTGTGACGTGAGCGAAGTGTTTAGCTCCTGAGCTACCGATAGCAGTGCGCGCATCGTCTCGTCCGAGAGCGTCAAGAAAATCAGAACAACAATTTTACCGTGAACTTTACTAAGAGAGAAATTCTTATTCTGCTGGTCACGCATCGTGAAATCGGGAGCGATTGTGTTCTCGAATTTTTCGGTAAGAAACTCGAGATTATGGGTGAACTGCGTGACAATTTTCGCCTCTGCGAACGGCGTCAGGGTATAAAAACTGGCATCCTGCGACTTGTCTGTCTGCACTTCGGAGAGCGTGACGTTGAGCGTAATCGTCATATCCCGGCGGCGGACGAGCCATTTCCGTATACGATTTGTTGTGGCATCGAAGTATATATCGAAGGAGTTTTGCTCGGTCGGAACGCGTAGCACATGGCTGATCTCGCCTGCCTCACTTATGTCGGGAAGTATCGCAGCAGAAGCAAGAGATCGAGCCGTAAAAGTCTTTGCGTCGGCGGTGACTGTGCCATCGAAAAGGGAGGCTATCAGCATTTCCGGCAGATCGACGAAGTTCGAAGCGGAGCAGACTTTATCGAGCGACGCCAGCAGCGTAGCCCCGGATTTGGTTTGAATCGTTTCCAGAAGATCGTAGCGCGCGATCGTGATATTCTGTCCATCTCCTGCGCATGCGTAGTCGACGCGGTAATCGTCGGTGCTTCGGAGAAGCGAGGGTTTGATACAGAATTTGCCGGATCGATCAAGTGCATAGAGCACAGTTTCCGCCTGCACATCCACCGTCGCCGATACATCTCCGATACTCTCACTCAGGGTCCGTTCGAGCGTCGCGCGCTGACGGCGCGTAGCGCCGACAAAAGATTTTCGCGCAACGTCGCCGATATGCTGTACGAGCGCCAGGCGTTCCGCAGAGGTAGGGATAGTACGGAACGTTCGCGAAATGTCGGCATGTAGACTATCCCTCAGCGCGGCATACTGCGTCGGCGAAATCACTGGCTTTTCAGTATCGAGCACTTCTATTACCAGCATTTCAGTGCGACTTAGCGCACTGGAGGGCACAACGACTTCGGTATGCTGATACGATTGAAGCTTACGGTAGGCTTCCTGCGCGCTGCGCAGAAGGGCTGTCACCTCCGGTTTCGGAGTCGAAATATGTGGTGAAGTGGGCAGCTGGTCTGCCCGGACATGCGCGGCAAACCAACTGCTCCCGGCGATGATCGCCGGGAGCAGTCCGCAAATTAGTTTCGATAACAGTCGTGCCTTCGATTTACGATTCATTGCCATCGTTGATCCTGTGTTATCCGTCCTGTATTCTGGCGCTGCGATGCCGATATGCAGCCTGGAATACATATACCCGGCGGCAGATACAGTCTCCAGCAGTAGCTTTTGATACTGCTAGAGATCTTCCGCTTCATATTCGGCGTTACGCCGCTCGAATTTTTCGAGTTCGGCAGAGAGAAGCAGATGCAGTTCTGCATCGCTTTCCTTTGCCTCAGCGATCGCGCCATAGAGATAGTCATAGCCCTCGATCGGGCAGCCCTCGACGACGAATTTACGTGCGCGTGCTCCGACCTTAAACGCGATCATCTGCTTTGAGGTGAGCGGCAGTCGCGTCATGCCGGCTCGTTATCATCCGTGAATTCCTGCTTGACGTCCCGGCTGGAATCGAGATCGTAAGCTCGTTCTGCGTTCGGCTGCGGAGGCGCAGAAAAGCCAGGGGGCGGCATGAGCGCGCGCGCTGTATTCTCATCGGCGCCTTCTGCCGGCTGTACGTCATCGCCCTCCAGCGAACTGCCGACTCTCCGGCGTCCTCGACCCCGTCCGCCGCGGCGCCTTCTACGGCGCGCACCTACATCATCACTGCCAGGAAGTATTCCGATCAGCGCTTCAATGCGGGCATCTACGTCCTGTAAATCCGCTTTCGATGTCTCGTCGATTATTGTGGCACGAGACTCCGGCGCAAAGTCATCTTCCGAATCTTCGGGCATCGGCATCGCGAGCACTGCCTTCAACGTCTCGAGATCTTCGCGCAGGGCGTCCGAGTTACTGTCTAGTTCGCGACCTGTGAGGAGGGGACGCTGTGGCTCACGGGACGCGCGTCGCGGAGGGGTTCTCGCCTCAGGGGAAGTGGGAGGCTGCCCACTATTCGTCGACTTATCTGTCCTGTTTTTTTCCGCTCGCTCGAAACGAGAGGTTCTCTCGGGTCTTGAAGAGCGTTCGGGACGCGGAGCGGGATCACTGCTTCCGATGCGGCTGATGCTTTCGCTGCCTTTTTTCTCTGCTTCGTTATCCGTCAGGCTGTCGAGCGAAGCGTTGTCTGGACGGTTTTCCGATCGAATATCCGGGGAAATAGGGCGTACAGCCGATGTGCCGCGCGGCGTCGAATCACCGGTCATGCTACGGTCGTAGCGATCACCACGCTCGTTGCGCGAATCGTTTCTGCCGTCGTTTCGACTTTCATTCCAACTATCGTTTTTATCATCGAGCAGTATGCGGTCGCGACCCGAATCGAGAAGCGAGATATTGGGCAGACCGCGGGCGAATAGTTCCTCTGTCGTGCCGACACAGAACGTCTGGGTGGCTCCGGCTTTGAGGAAGTAGCGGTGTTCGCGTGTCTCGTCGGCAACAAGACGGCTCATAGTTACGTCATAGAGACCCGTTCGGAGGGGAAGGCGCAGCGTACGCTGACCATCGCGAGCGGCATGTACGCTCACCCAGCCATTGCCGATAGTCACGACATCTTCGCCGCCTGCCGTCCAAAGATGCACTCCGGCATAGCGACAAATTCCGCGCAGCAGTTCCAGCGGAAGTACGGGATCACCGACGAATACCGACTTCCATGAGCCGAGATTTTTGACCGCCATCGACGGCAGTCCCGTCTGATGATATTCAGCGAGCACGACTGCGTCGGGGTCATCGACATAAAACGAAGGGTTCAGCCGTTCGCGGTTACCAATTTCTCGTCCCGCCAGCCGGTCGGTCAGGGGATGCTGGGACTCCGTAATGCGAGAACCGACTTCAGAGTTCCACTCCTGCTGGCGCAGCGTCAAGCCAATCGCATTCGTGGCGACCTCCTCCATCACCCCGCCGACTCCGGGGCGAGCTTCGCAGGTTCCGGGCGCGTAGAGGAAGGCGAGCGTTTTACCCCCATTTTGCAGTTTCTCTTTGATCGCGGCACGCTGCTCTGTCGTCAGGCGATAGGGCGTCAGGAAGATATAGAGTTTCGCGTCGGTCGGGAAGGTGTCTGTCAGCAGGTCGCTCTGCAGGTAGGTGCCGGAGGAGACTCCTGCCCTCTGGAGGGTATCTCGCAGCCCGTTGGTCAGTCGCCTGAAAAACGCCTCGCCCTTCTGGACATGAAGCATACTTTTCTCGTCGATCAGCGCGACGACTTCCGGCGAGCCCGGATTATTCGGGGACAGTTTTGCTTGATCGGCGTAAGCGCGAATTGTCTGCCAGAGATCGGCATTGTCGAGCCAGCCTTCGCCCCACAAATCCATCCAGCCGATACCGGTGCCGGTCGCGAGTGCGCGTCCGACCGATCGTGCCTGTGCCTGTTCGGTGGAGTTGCGGTCGGGCAGTCGCGGGTTGAAATCTTCCGGGTCCTGCAGTTCGGCAGCAAGATACGTTTTGGTATCGTCTTCGGAGATCCAGAGTTTGTTGTAGAGCGCGAGCGAGGAGACAGGAGCTGCCAGCGACGCCGCGCCCATCGGTTTGCGATCACGATAGGAGGGCGGTCCCGAAATCAAGTCGATCGCGTTCGAACGCAGCAGTAAATCCAACGCGAGGTGCCCACTGAAACCATGCCCAAACTCGAATGTGTAGCCGTAGCAGACCGAGACGAGCGCATTGTTCGCGCTCGCCTTTTTGACTGCTTTGCCGAGCGAAATTAGCCGTCGCGCCGTGCTTTCGGATGTGAATTCCTGGAAGTCGATCGTGCTCCGCTCTCGACGCGGTTCATAAAATGCGCGCTGCATCACGGGCTTCGTTGGAACAGTCGGTATCTCTGCCGTGTGAAACTGGACATTGCCATCGTACCAGGCGGCGCGCAACAGGATCAAACTGTCCTTATATTTTTCGCGCAGCCAGTCGCGGAAGGCGTCGCGATTCGCAGTGCTGCGATCGTAGCCGAGATCGCCGGGCTGAAACCATTCGCCGCGCTCGAGGTGGTAAGCGAACACGCGCCCACCCCAGAGCTGCTGCCCCAGATGCTCGATCAAGGTAGTGAGTGAGCGTTCGCACGCCTGCCAGAAACGTTCGCTCGTGATCGAAGGATCGCCTTTGGAGTCATCGGAGTAGGAGGCGATTTCGGAGGGGTACTCCCGCTTCCAGCCGCGAGCGGGCACGAAAACGATGCGGGGCATGATGTATCCATCATGGTCGGCATCGATAATGGCGCGAAGTTTGGCATCGATTACATCGAGCGCGGCAGAGGTTTCGCCAAGCGGGCAGGTCAATTCGACCAGAGTCGAATGCAGATGAACCCCCGCCGCTGCGGCTCGGCGTACTTCTGAAAGTACGCGCACGCTGCTGCCAGGATCGTCCATATTACCAAAAAAGAGAACCGGAGGGTAGGGAACGTCATCGATCCGGATTTCGGGAACGCCATTCCGCGCAACGAGGTGCGCGCCGATCGTGAGATCGATGGGCGCCTCATAGACGATTTCGATAATTGGTTCGGGCTCGACCGCTCTGTCGACTTCGACTGCGACGGTAGGCGATTCTTCCTGAGTTTTGTCCCCGCGCCGATTTCGTCCACCACGTCGATTGCGTCGCCCTCGCTTATTTTCGTCCTCGTCGGCATTCGGATCCGTTACTATATCCGTCCGTGCTGTACCTGCATCCAGCGGCGCTATTAGGGCGTCGGGCATTGATTCGACAGGCGCTGACGAGGCAGTATCGGCCGTTTTGGTGCGGCGCGTACGTTCACGTCGACGCTTCGGGGGCACCGGTGAGTCCGTACTGTCGGCAGGAATTTCAAGCGACTCAGCCGTTTCTGCGCTCTGCTGCGCTTCCGCTGATTCACTCTCGTCCGATACTTGTGCGGTCTCCGAATCAGAAACAGGCTGGGACTGGAGTCCGGATTCAGAGGCGCCTTCGGTACGCTTTGTGCGGACACCACGCCGCCGTGCGGCGGGAACGGGAGTGTCCAAGGCTGGCGTCGGAGCAGGTCCTGCACTGGCTTCTATAGTCGGGTCCGGGGATACTGGCTCGGGCGAGGGCGGCGATTTCACGCGCCGTGTGCGCGGCGCGGGCTTAGCAGCAGGTTCGGGGGCTGACATTTCAGACGTGCCAGAGGGCTCCGCCAGTGCCGGGTCGACAGCTGTACGCGTGCTGGTACGGCGGCGTACGGGTTTCGCATCGGCAGCCGCATCGGACGACGATTCGGAAGGCAGCGAAGCGGGCGTAGATTGAGGATCACTAGCTGCGGTTGTCGGATCAGCGGCTTTACGGCGTCGCTGGGCAGAGGCGGGCGGATCTCCTGAAGAGGGCTGGGACGCGGATGCTGCGTCAGACTCTGCGGCTCTGGCACGACGACGTCGGGCTGGGGCCGCAGGCGGCGCATCCTGTGAAGACGCTTCCGGCGCGGAGTCGGGGGTGCTGCCCTCAGTAGGCGCAGACTCCGAGTCCGGCGGGAGTTCGTCGTAACTCATGCAATTTTCTCCTGATTTACTTTTTGCAAACTGTGTGCGGGCGAACCCTCCAGGGCAACTGTCCGACAGCCGCGCCTGCGCTCATGCCACCGGGCATTCCGCGTTCGGCGCTCAATTTTATGAATTTCTGTCGAAACTACTTCGCATCAAAGGTCGGGTCGGTGGCAGGGTGAAGTCTTTCGGCGAGGCGGGAAAAGAGTGGTATAGACCCGTCGCCTACATTATACTCTATCACGCGGGGCGGGTCAATCAATTGTTCAGAGATATTGCCAGAATAGTGTGCGTCAGTAATCGAAACTCGGTCTGTTCGGTGGCGCAACCGTATCGTTCTGAAGATTCAGACGGAGTTTGTTTTCCGGTTCTAACCTTCGATCGGGAGTAGTATTTGACGATAATGCTGCGCAGGTTACATCGAAAGTCCCAGCAGAGAACAGCAGGATTTTAAGCCGAAAGCAGCTGTAACGGAAAAGTCAAAGTATGAGGAGTAAGCTAATGGCAGCAACACTGGAATATGTAAAAAGTTTGATCGAGCGCCCCGACCTGACAGTTTTCACGGATCGAAAGAATGCTCTGCTCATTACAGTACCTTATCGCGGAGAGCTGATTATCCTGACGATTACGCTGACCGATGCAGGCAGTTATTTGCGATACTGCCTTCCCTATTACCTTTCCCTCCCGACCGCGCTCGACCCAAACCGTCTGCTTGCCAAGCTGCTCGAGCTCAACCGGAACCTGAAGCTGTTCAAGTTCGGATGCGATCCACTCGACGGAGAGGTGAGTGTGAGTATCGAAGTGGCGTTGGAAAATGGTAAACCGACACGACGGCAAGTCGAGCGATGCCTGCACGCGCTGACCGGCTATGCGCTCGAAGAGCGTGATCGCCTACGTTCGATGATGATGACCGGTATCTATCCTGAAAGCAGCGACATAAACTTCATCGACAGCCTCAATCGTCTGTTTGCCGACTATCAGGCGCCGACAGACGATGAAATGCCCGAATCGATTTCCTCTCAGAAAGCTGCGAATAGCCTGGAACTGGATTCTGAGGAACGGAATTAACTGCTCGTATCGCGCGATTGAACAACTGGGAAGTTGGAAATAGAGCATCTCCTCATGATGAATACAATGGGGGAGAGCCGATACATTTCGAACACCCCTCCCTATGCTCAGGGAGGGGGAGAACATGCGCCGTCAAAAGAATCGTGTCCGGAGGACACTTTTACCTTCCAGCAAAGGACTTTAGTCCGTTGTATGTGTCAAGCCCGTCCTTCAGCGTTCCTACTATCCCAGTTGCGCCGCGAGGTCAGTTGCCTCCCACGGGAAGGATGCATTGCCGAAATGCCCGTTTCGCGCCGTCTCTATATATTTGATTCGTGTAGTATTGAGGAGCGAGAGCCGCTCGATCATCGCACGTGGACGCAAATCGACATTTTTTCTTACGCGCTGTGTGATTTCAGCTGCCGATATCCGTCCTGTGCCAAAAGTCTCGACGAGCAGGCTGACGGGTTCGGCGACGCCGATCGCATAGGCAAGCTGGATCTCGACACGCGCTGCGAGGCCGGCGGCAACGATATTTTTAGCGATATAACGCGCGGTATAGGCAGCGGAACGGTCCACTTTGGAGGGGTCTTTGCCGGAAAACGCGCCGCCGCCATGACGTGCTGAGCCGCCATAGGTATCGACGATAATTTTGCGTCCGGTAACGCCCGTGTCTGCCTGTGGGCCGCCGATTACGAATCGGCCGGTTGGATTGATATGGTATTTGATGTTGCCCTTGACGAGCTCCTGGTACTGCTCCAGCACAGGCTGGATTACGTACTCGAAAACGTTGGAGCGCACGCTTTCCTGGGTATGCGACGGATCATGCTGGGTCGAAATCACAATCGTTTCGATATGATCGGGCTTTCCTTCCGAGTCGTACGCGATTGTGACCTGCGACTTTCCATCCGGGCGGAAGCCGGTCTCAGGACGCGTATGGCGAACCTGAGAAAGCGTGCGCGTTAGATCATGTGCGAGTGTAAGGGGAAGCGGCATCAACTGCAGCGTCTCATTGGTCGCGTAGCCAAACATCAGTCCCTGATCGCCCGCGCCCTGGGAGTTCGGATCGGCGCGATCAACCCCCTGTGCGATGTCGGGCGACTGCTGTTGGATCGCTAGCATAACGCCGCACGTGCGTCCATCGAATCCGTAATCCGTGTGCGTATAGCCGACATCAACGATTGTCTTACGCACGATATCAGCGATCTCAACGTAGCCGTGGGTCGTCAGCTCGCCCCCAACCACGCAGAGTCCACGTGTAACGAAGGTTTCGAGCGCGACACGCGCATGCGCATCTTTCGCCAGAAGCTCATCGAGAATCGCATCGCTGATCTGATCTGCGAGTTTATCGGGGTGACCATCGGTCACGCTTTCGGAGGTGAAGAGGTTAAAATCGGGCATGGAGTATATCCTTTATATCCTTTTTGCGGCTGGACGCCGCGATAGTTCCTGCATTACTGCCAAGCGCCGCAGCTTCCTGAAGTTCGCAGGCGGCAGTGCCTGTATCGAGAGCGGTCGGTAACCTGTGGGTAGTGTCGTGATTTGTATCGGCTGAAAAACCTACTTAAGAACACTGAATTAAACACCTGCAAAAACGACAAACCCCTTCTGCGAGGCAGAAGAGGTCGTAAAGAGGCAGGAAAACAACAGAACCTGCGGAAGCTGATCAGAATCGGATAGATCTGGCATTGCAGCTCTGTTGCGGCGCTCGCTACGCCTCTTATCTGGCAGAGATAGGCAGCAGAATCTCTGCCCGGATTTAGCACCTGCCCGCAGCAATAGCGCTCGAATGAATCGAACTCGATCGTGCGAGTGGTTGTTGTGGTGTCACAGGGCCGGTTCCCTCGACCACTCTTGATAAGAAGCAGGGGTATGTAATTTATCGTTAGCTTAAGAGTACCCGTTTCTAACCTAACTGTCAAGTCCTGCCCAAGCATTGAATTCGTTCACCTCTGTTCCCGTGTTCCGATTCGTATCGACACAGTCCCGGCGGGCGATTCCGGGCGTACGGGCAAATCGAGCAGGTGAAAAGTAGTTGGATGTTGAACGCGGAGACAACGACTAATCATGGAGAGAACCACGGTGGTTGATACGCATTCATTCAACGGCGAGCGCATGACAGAGAGGCGGACAAAATGACTGCACGAACGCTCGATGAGATTGCTGCGGAACTGCGCGAAACGCTGACGGCGACGAACAGGGAGCGGGAGGATGCGCTGCGGCTGTCGCGAGAGGT
Source organism: Chthonomonadales bacterium (assembly GCA_038216735.1). GTDB lineage: Bacteria > Armatimonadota > Chthonomonadetes > Chthonomonadales > Chthonomonadaceae > JBBQPY01. The sequence continues at coordinate 39,630 of JBBQPY010000001.1, read as the reverse complement.
GATACAATTCTCTTCACGCTCGATACGCGCCGTACATCGGGGCGAAATGGAGCTTTCTCGCGGGCTCGCGAACGAGGCTCGGTCGCGTGTTCATACCGTTATCGCCGCGCTGGCTGCATATCCCGATCTGTATAATGCCGGGTACGTACACGACTCGCAGAAAGAGTATGTCGAAGCGGAAGCGATGCTTGCGATCGTCAGCAATGTACCGCTCCCAGAACCCCTCCAACTCGGCGTCGAACCAGCCGCCTACCTGAACGGCATCGCAGAAGCCGCTTCAGAAAGCAGACGCTATGTACTCGACAGACTGCGGCTCGGTGACATGGCGCGCGCCGAGACCGTATTGAAGGTGATGGACGACATCTACTACGAACTGGTGACGTTCGATTTCCCTGACGCGATTACAGGCGGTTTGCGGCGCACGACCGATGCCTTACGGGCTGTGCTCGAACGCACACGCGCCGACCTGACCCTAACGGCGTCGCAGCGCAGGCTCGAGAACGCAATACAGAACGCGCTTTCTGCCGATATTCTCGCTGTCCGATCACAATCGGATCAAATATAGATGCGTCTCATACCGATTTTGGTGGCGCACCGCCTCCTGGCGTGAGCCTTATTCTGCTAAATTGATCCGTCGAACCTGCTACAGTGAAGGAAAATGCTCTGTGTCTGAGCCTCCCACCGAAAATAAAATACTGCTGAGCGTCCTGATGCCGATCTACAATGAGCGCCCTACGCTGCCCAATCTGCTGGAGCGCATACGCGCCGTGCCGGTTTCCAAAGAGATCCTGATCGTGGACGATGGGTCGACGGACGGAACCCGGGAATGGCTGCGAGAAGAGGTAGAGGGCAAACTCGCTGGTGTGCAGGTGTATTATCACGACAGAAACCTGGGTAAAGGCAGGGCGATCCGTACCGCGATCCCGCTCGCTGTCGGCGAAATCGTGATCATTCAGGACGGCGATCTCGAGTATGAGCCCAACGACTATCTCCCCATCCTGGCGGCTTTCCGTATCCAGAACGCCGATATCGTGTACGGTTCCCGTTTTCTGAATGGGCTGCCGCCGATGCGTCTGCCAAACCGGATTGTCAATCGTCTCCTCGCTGGCATGGTGCGCGTTCTCTATCGCATGCCGATGACTGATGAAGCTACCTGTTACAAAGCCTTTCGTACACAGATCCTTCAGAGTATTCCGCTGACCTGTCGTCGTTTCGAATTCTGCCCGGAGGTAACTGCCAAAGCGATCCGGCGCGGTCACAAAATCATCGAAGTTCCCATTTGCTACGCGGCGCGAAGTATGGAGCAGGGCAAAAAGATACGATGGACCGACGGTGTCGATGCTATCTGGACGCTGCTTAAATGGCGTTTCGCCAGGTTCTAGCCCGGCCGATTGGAGAGGCAATCTCGACATGCGCCGGAGGGTCATTTCGAGGTATACTATGTCGACAAATTGACACTATTCGAATGTGGGTGGGTTTCACGTTCGGGCAGCGAACTTCGGTTTTCTGTCGTGTCCTTCCTGCTCCGGTGTATACCGGAGCCTGATGGCGTTCAAATACACAGCGGACCATTCTGCTGAGAACGCCGTTCTGTCCGAGGGGAGGTGAGCAGCAATGCGCCACTACGAGGCGATGTACATCGTGGATCCCGAGACGCCCGACGAGTCTCTGGAAGCGGTCATCGAAAAGTACAAAAAGGTCGTCACCGATGGCGGGGGCGAGGTTTCCGAAGCAGGCAAATGGGATAAGGGACGCCGTGCGCTCGCGTACGAGATCAACAAGAAACGTGAAGGCATTTATATGCTGATGCAGTTTCAGGCAAATCCCGAAGTTCCACAGGAGCTGGACCGTATTTTCCGTATCAATGACGACGTAATGCGTCATCTGATCGAGCGACAGGATCTCAACGAAGAATGATCGTCATTTGATCTCTCTTGATCGAATCGAGATTCTTTTCGCGCGACAGGCGGGAAATCAGCCAGAAAAAGTTTTCGCTCTGCTTTCCGGTTTTCTGCCTCCGCACCAAGTAACCAGATAATATCAACTCGCATACCAGTGCAGCCTGTTGGTCGTTATTCACAACCCGCATCGATTCAACGCACTGAATAGAACCGTTGTCCGCAAATTTATTATTTTGCGGGCATCAGGGAAGGAGCATCGGAAATGTCACTCAATCGAATCGTTCTGATCGGTCGGCTCACCAGAGACCCGGAAATGAAGTACACGCCGCAGGGAATTCCAGTCGCACAGATGGGAATTGCCGTGGACCGCATCAGTAAAGATGAAAATGGACAGAAAGAGGTCGATTTCTTCGACGTAGTGGCCTGGCGCCGCTCCGCAGAGTTCGCCTCCAACTACCTGACGAAAGGGCGTCTTGTCGCAATCGAAGGCCGTTTGCAGACTCGTTCCTGGGTCGCGCAGGATGGCACAAAGCGCAAGAGCTATGAAATCGTCGCCGACAACCTCCAGGGCCTCGACCGCAAGGCTGATGGCGAGGGAGGCGAAGGCAGTTATGCAGGGAGCAATTCTTCCGGCAGCACTGAGGGCGGGTCTGACGTTCCCGCGCCACGTGCAGCGGCTCCGGCACGCACAGCAGCGAAAGCTGCCGCACCTGCAGACGATGACATCGATGAATCCGATCCCTTCGCGGACGAATAACGACATACAGGCGGCACTGTGTGGCGGCACGGATGGACTGAAATCATAACTCCATCTTGCCGCACTGCATCAGGAAAGGACACCCATGCCTCCTCCGCCACGTGGTAGACCGACCGGTAAACCAAACAACAAGTTCCGCAAACCGCGACGCAAAGTATGTATGTTCTGCGTCGACAAAATTACGGAACTCAACTATAAGCAGATGATACAGTCTAAGTTCCGAAATCGACTGATCTCGGAGCGCGGCAAAATCGTTCCGCGCCGCACCACCGGTACCTGCGCGACACATCAGCGTATGGTCACCGAAGCGGTCAAGCGTGCACGACATGTTGCCCTGCTTCCGTTCGTAATCGACTGATAGGCATCGTATCACAAATGGGGAAGCATTTCGCTCCCGCACTGACAATTACCCGCTAACAAATCCACCGCTCCTGATACTGATTCAGGAGCGGATTTTTCTATCTAATATAAACGATTCACCCAGCCTTCCGTTGCACACTTACAGTCAGAATATCTGCATTGCCTCTGCTTTCATCCCCAAGCTTGAGGTGAGGGCGAATAGTTACCTGCGATCTTTTAGTAGATCTCATTGGTACGAATAAAAGAATACGCCGACCAGGAAAAACAGCAGTCCCACAGAGATAAGTGGACGAAGGGAGCCGTCAGTGACCGAAATTGCAAACCCGGCAGAACAATCGATCGTGAATTATCCGCTGCGCCTCAAGCCCAAGGTGAAAGAGGTCGTCTGGGGCGGACGCTGGCTCGCCGACGAACTCCACCGACCATCGAAACCGGATGCTAAACTGGGTGAAAGCTGGGAAGCGTACTCAGACAGCGAGATCACGAATGGGGCATGGGCGGGACACACACTGGGCGATCTGTTTACGGCATACGGCGCGAAACTGATGGGGACGAAGGCGGCAGCTTATCCAAAGTTTCCATTACTCGTGAAGTTCATCGACGCGCGTGAAAACCTCTCCGTGCAGGTGCATCCTGATGACGCGCTCGCACAAAAGCTCGAAAACTATCCCTATGGCAAGACCGAATTCTGGTATGTGATTGCTGCCGCACCGGGGTCAGAAATTATTTATGGGCTTAATGAGGTGGTTGAAAACGAGGAGCAGCTGCAAAGTGCGATGCAGAATGGCGATCTGCTGAAATACTGTGCCCGCGTACCGGTCGTATCTGGTGACGTTGTCTACATTCCCGCGCGCACCGTTCATGCGCTGACAGAGGGCGTGATCGTATATGAACTCCAGCAGGACTGCGACATTACCTATCGTCTGTATGACTGGGGACGCAAAGGGCGTGAACTGCACATCGACAAGGGATTGCGGGCGATCGACATCAGCCGAAAAAATATGAAAACAATGCATCCTGTTCTCGCGAGTAAAGGTTTAGCAGGGTTGTCGACCGCGGAACTTATCTCTTCCGAATACTTCCATGCTGAGCTGGATCAGGTGACAGGTGCATGCGCATTCGAAGGCAATCCGAACAGCTTCACGCTGCTGAGTGTTCTGGAGGGCACAGGGCAGATTGAGGCTATCGTGGAAGGCGATTATACGCCGGAACTCTTAACGGAGGGAGACACGGTTTTTCTACCGGTATCACTCGCGTATAAAATTGTGTCGGATAGCAGTTCGATAGCGCTTATCCGGAGTGGCGTTGCCTAAACAGCCATCCGCTCGCTAATGTGAATTCGGAATTACGGTGGGAATGAAGATCCTACGAAATCATATTAGCGGAGTTCGAGATCCATATAGCGCGCCGTCTGCATCCGCAGAGGCGCGCTTTCGGTTCAATCTACACCGGGGCGAGGTGTTTTGGTAGAATCGCTTATCGATCGACCTCAACCGCGTCGTCGACGTAGTAGTCCCGCGCCAGACAGTAGACCCGCAGTGAGCACCGCGAGGACAGTCGGCTCTGGAACGCTCACATTCTGCACCAGAGCTCCGCTGGTTACGAGGTTGTCGATTACGAATTGAGGATTGGTGTTGGCGCCAGTCAGCGAGACGGTCAGGGAACTGATGCCAGCGAGATCGACAATACTTGCATGACCCTGCTCAAATCCCGCGGTGCCCACAGCGCCGCCGGATGGAGTATAGGTGAATGTTTTGCCGTTGGCTGTCAATAGGAGACTCTGTGACGCATCGAGACCGGGGAGCGTGAGAAAATCACAGGAGAAGTCATAGACAGTCGCGTCGAAACTGATTGTCAGGGTGAGTGGGCTTCCACCGCTATAACTCAATGCATTCCCTGAAAACGGTACATTTCCAAGCGTCTGCGAACTTGTGCTGTTTGCCAGGACGCTGAATCCAGTGCTTCCCGCAACAGAAAAAGTGCCTGTCAGCGATTTTGCTGCTACGTTTTTGTAGGCGGGAACGGTGTATGCCAGCGTTGTGTAATCGCCTACGGCAGTCGTGTCGAAGTCGAAAACGTAAGACTGTGCACGTACGGGTTTACCTAACACGATGAAAGCGGCGCCAGCGAGGAACAACAATGCTGCTTTCGATACCATCTAAGCACTCTCCTTGTGACAATTCGTGATGCAGGATTGGAAGGTCGATGAAACTCAAGTTGCGCTGGGATCTCGTCAGGTGAATAAGCGCTCGGGCTAGAGTCGGTGCTTGAGTATGAGAACGCACGGGCCTGAGATTACAACGACGAGTAACGGCTTCCGAACAAAATTATGGCATAGTGTGCCCCAAATCGCTTCCAAATAAAGCTTTACAATAAAGCTTTACAAAGTCATCCATGCCACTCGAAGTGGCACCTCTGGGCTTATCTACGCGAGCTGGTACTGGAATACTTGTAGTGCCCAGTATGGAAATTCAATGCATGACGACCAGCAGAGCGGATGGTTTGAGTGAGGTATTGCGAATCTGAGACAAAGCAAAACCCGCGTTTTCTACAAAGCGCGGGTTTCGTCGTTAGGCAAACCAGGTAAGTCTCAATGTGCTCCAGAACTCTTCAATACAGCAGGAACGGTCTTTATCACGATCTTGACATCGTTGGTGAAAGACATCGTCTCGATATAGAGGATGTCGAGTTCCACCCAGCGGTCGAAGGATACATTCGAGCGTCCGCTGACCTGCCATAGGCAGGTTAGACCTGGCCGTACGGCGAGTCTCCGCCGTTCACGGACGCCATAGGATTCGACTTCTGTGGGAAGCGGAGGGCGAGGCCCGACGATCGACATATCGCCGTTGAAGACATTGAACAACTGTGGGAGTTCGTCGATGCTGAATTTGCGAAGGATCACGCCAACACGCGTGATACGGGGATCTCGTTTGATTTTGAAGACCGGTCCACTGGCTTCATTGAGGTGCATCAGCTTGTTTTTCTGTGCTTCCGCATCGACACACATCGACCGGAATTTATAGCACCAGAAATGCCGTCCGCCACGTCCCACTCGCACCTGTCGGAAGATCACCGGTCCCGGAGAGGTGAACCGTACGAGGAGAGCAGCAATCACCATGATGGGGGAGAGCAGAAGCAGCATCGTAATCGAAATCATAAGGTCGAAGAAACGTTTGACTATTGAGTAAGTCACCTGATGGCAGGGAAATAGCGGGTCTGTGAAATCTCGAGCGAAACGATTTTCGCTGGCGACAGTGTGTTCGACGAAAGGCGAATCGACTGCCGGGGAAGGCTGAGTGCGCCGCAATACATCCTGCGTGATGGAAACTTCGTGGATAATTCCATTTACATCGTGGTCTGGCATTGTGCGAAATAAGGAGGGCTGACTTTCTCGAAGGGTTTCCATCCTGCTCGATCTCCTTGCTCTGGGTTCTGGAACCAACTACTAAAGCGGTTGTCATCCTTCACGGGGTTCAAGTGTAGCTTCTGGGCGTGCCGCGATGCAATACTCACTCTGTGCTCAGGACACTACCTTGAGTGATAATAGTTTCTGATAGGTACTATTCTCTCTATTGCACAATCCGTGCCAAAACAGCCTGCAACAGGATAAAATCGAATTATTTTTAGAATTTTTTTAATCTACTCCCCTAAAGGGGATCACAATGCCGAATCCATACACTCTTTTTCCATATCGGGATAAGAAATGAAACACTTCGGAATGCAAAAGAGTATTGAGCTCTGACCAAGGCATTTATCCAAGTATACCCGATCAGCGCAATCAAATTCGCCCGCGCAAGCCAAACTTGCCTGTAAATGCAAAAATAATACAAAAATCCTCTGTTGCCATAGAATAAGACAACAGAGGACGATAGAGCGATAGCTATCTGATTTGCCCTTGAATAGCCGGTTTAGGGTCCCGGTTTTGTCGGAGCAGGAGCGCCAGAGTGCGGACTGCTCGGGGTAGAGGTTGTATTCCCACGGACTGGCGCAACCCCGGGCGCAGATGCTGGCGCCTTCGGAGATGCACTGCCTGTCGCAGGAGGCACAACGCTGTCATCGGGAGACTTTGTGCCGGGTGTGGAAGACGCACCGCCTGTTACTGGCGGCACGGTGACCGGCGCAGGAGCGTTTGGCGTACCATTCGAAGCTCCGAGCGGCGGCATGGTCACCGCACCACCCGGCGGTACAGTCACGGTGCCTCCTGGAAGATTTGCCGCCGCTTTCTTGCGATCTTCCTCTTCTTTCGCTCGCTGCGCTGCTTCCTGCGCTTTTGCAGCGGCGATCTTCGGCGCGAGCTCCGCCTGGGCTGCCTTCTCTGTGTCTGCCTCAGTCGGCTTATTTACCGCGCGGAATGAGCCTTCCAGACGCTTATGCACATCGAGCGCGGTCTGCATCGACTGCGCGTCATAAGGCGGATCACGACGCAGCAGTGTCCCGATTTTCGAGTACTGTTCGGAGGCGAGATCGAACTGCTTTTTCTCTTTATAAAGGTCAGCGAGTTCGAACCGGACCGTACGGTCTTCCGTCGTTTTGAGGATCTTCTGGTCGAGGTCGATCAGGCGGTCACGAAGTTGGTCGCTTTCGGTCGGTGACTTTGCCGACTGGCGCTGGCGTTTTACCGCATCGGCGACGAGTTGTACTGCTGTCGGATCATCCGGGTGACGTTTGAGCATCTCCTCGAATTCCCGATCCACGTCCGCCTGCATCTTCTGCTGATCTTGTGGGCTGACAGTCACAGCAGAAGTATCACCCGACATCTGCGCCATCATCTGCTCCTGCGGCAGTCGGCGCAGCTTCGCGAAATCATAATAAGCTTTCAGGTCGGGGTCTTTGATCTCGACTTTTGCCAGCTTCACCTGCTGCTTGATGAAGGCGTCATACTTTACTCCGGCGCGCTGTGTCTTGATCTGATCGATGGCTTTTACCGCGTTGTAATCCTTGGGGAGATTGTTCCGACGCTCCATGATTTTGGCGAAGACATACCCCTTGCGAAACCCGCCCGCCTTGACGACCGGCGTAATTTGACCGGCAGGCGTTTTGTGCACCGCCTCATCGAAATCCTTGCCATATCCCAGGCTGCCCATCATCTGCATTTGTGGAGACCCGCCGCCATACTCCGGCGAGAAAGGTGATTCCGCTCCTGGTTTACCGCCCATTCCCGTGTCCTGCGATTGTTTTCCAATGGCAGCGAAATCGCCCCCTGCTTTCGCAGTTGCGAGCAGCGCGTCCGCTTTGCTGCGCGCCTGCTCATCGGTCATGTTTTTCGGGTCACTGGTATGAATCAGGACAGGAATATAGCGCACTTCGGCGGTCTGATTTTTTGCTTCGTCCTCAGTAACCTGTTCCGCGCTCTTGAAACTCTGCCGCAACGCAGGCTCCAGAAGCGCCTTTGACTGCTCCTCACGGAATTCGGTGAGCGTCATACCGGTGCGGCTCTCCAGGAACGTTGCCCATTCGCTATCGGATTTCTTCGCGTAGCCCGCCGCCTCCCGATCTTTGTCGATCGACTTGTCGATTTCGGCATCGGAGGCACGAACGTTGCGCTTTTTCGCTTCCTGTTCCACGATCGTTTTCTGCACCAGCGCATCGAGCAGCAAGCCTTGCCGCTCCGCGAATTCGGCTCCGGCGGGAGGACTGCCCATACGCGTTGCCGCCTGTGCGCTGAGCGCGGCGAGCTCGCCCTGGCTGATCGAAGTCCCGTTGACGACCGCAACAACTTTGTCGCGGTTACCCGAATCCCCATTCCCATTGTTGCCATTGCGGCCGCCGAACTGGCTCGAACCGAATCCGATTACGAGCGAGGACGCCATCACGATCATCAGCACCCAGCCGCAGCCCGTGCCGTATCGTGTGAAAAGTGAACGCCACCAGGCGATTGATACGAGATTGTCCATTTAGAAAGCGATTCCTTCGATTTGTATGAGACTCGCGCACAGAGTGATGCTGTGGCAAGAGAGAAGCCTGAAAACTCGGTATACCGTCTGTTCCTGTCCTTATACGGAGTCGGCAGGCAGCAGCGTTCGAAGCGCGACGAGGCAGGGGCGCGAGCCATCCTCTGGCGTGCCTTTTTCGTCCGGACCGCTGCCAGTCGCTGGCACGAAATGTGTCTCGAGCGAAACACAACCCCGATAGCCGTCCGCTTTCAGGGCGGCGAACTGTGCGGCGTAGTCGATTTCGCCTTCGCCGATCACACAAAATCGTGCCTGCAGACCATGATCGGGGGTGTCGATCATGCGGGCATCTTTCACGTGAACGTGCGCGATCCAGGGCTTGACCGCTTCATAACCGTCCGGAAAAGCCTGCTCGCCCATCGAAAAAGCATTGCCAGGATCCCACACGACCTTCAGATTCGGCGACGATATCTGCTTCATAAAATGTGCCGTCTCAGCCCCGGAGCCGAAGAAACAGGCATGCTCGTTTTCCAGCACCAGTGTGATGCCAGACTCTTCGGCAAGGCGCAACGGTTCAACGAAGGCGGCCAGTATCTGCGCTTCGATCTCAGGTGTCAGCGCGGCTTTGCGCCAGAAAGAAAAGACGCGCAGCAGTTTCGTGTCGAATGCGTGGCAAAGCGTGATACAGCGTCGTAAAATGTCCATCTGTGCCGCAAAAGGTTGTGCAGTTGCAAGATGGAGAGGACCAGCGGCGGCGCCAGTTGTCGCGTCCATAACAGGGCTTTGTTCCAAATCGCACTTGAAAAATGGTGTCGCGAGGCAAACCACGTGCATCCCCCGCGCCGCCAAACAAGCTTTCGCTCGTGTCACCTGCTCGTCGGTGAGTTCGGCGATATTCGTTCCCCAGAGACCTCGAAGCTCCGCGCCTTTGATGCCGTATTCGAGCATCACGTCGAGCGCATGTTCAAAATCCTGAGATATTTCGTCGGTGATTGCGGTCAACTGCACGATAAGTGGGTTTCCTCGAGTGGTGGAGTGGATGCGGCAGACGGCTGCCGGACAGGATGATTTTCGCGAATGCCGACAGCAGCGAGGCGTCGATGGGCGTCAACAGTGTACAGCAAAAGCCGCGCGCTGTCAATCACGAATACCGTTTTGGGGTTTGGAGTCGCGTATGTGAGGACGGAGCGGAAACGGGCGAGAGCGAGTTGAAGCTGTGGGTTGCGCTAGGAATCGCATACAGTGCGATCGCGACTACCAGCCCTACCAGCAGCAGATATTGCGGGCGTACGCCACGCCAGCCAAGACCGATTCGTGTCCCGAGATAGGTGACATATAATCCCCAGATGCCGAACGAGGCGAGCGTGTGCGCATCGAGCAGCCAGCGGGAAGGGGGCGCTCCACTATCCTTGCTGAAAATATCCGCGACGCCCAGGCCGAGACCGAGCGTCAGCAGCGGCAGGGCGTAGGCGACGGAACGGTACGCGATCGCGTCGAGCGATGCCAGCGGCGGAATACTGCTGAACAGGCTATGCACTGCGCGCTGTTTCAAAAGTGCATTCTGGAGCAGATAGAGCGCGGCACATCCGAACGCCAGTGCGAATAGGCCATAGGACGAGAGGATTGCGAGCACATGCAGGCTGACGATCTGGCTTTTGAGCACCGCAGTATCAGCGACAGGACCGTGAACATGCAACAGCGCCCAGAACAAAATCACGCAGGCGACCGGCAGTGCAATCGCGCCCACGGCAGGCAGATTGCGTCGCAAATCGATCAGCGCAAAGGTGACCGCGATTATCCAGGCGAGGACGGATAGCGTGCCGTATTCGCTCGCGAAGGGCGAGCGATGCATCGTCGCACACCAGACGCCGGTCGCCGCGAACTGAAAGAGGATGCCCAGCAGCAGCAGCACGCGTCCCGTCCAGCGAAGGCTGCGCGCGTTTTCCAGATCGGGGTCGTCATTCGCGCGCACATTTCTGTTCTTTTCCGACATCGGGGCTGCAGGGGTCGCGAGAAATACGAACGCGCCATAGCAGACGGAAGCAAGAATATAAAACGCCAGCGCAATTGCGTTCAGAGTGCCGAAGCTCATTTTGCTGCCTCCGTCTCAGGAATGGCAGCGTCAGTGACTGCGCTGATCGGCAGTTTTAGTTCCCTGTCCGATCGCTGTTTTGTTTCGACCTGTCTTCCTTCCATCCCATACTCGGCGTCCGACAAAAGCGGATTTAGGTCTGGTAATGCGTCGAGATTTCCTTCATTTCGACTAGTGAACCCATCACTGTTCTGACCTGAAGACTTCGCCGCATCGCCGGCGGACAGTCCGAATAAGGCGTCCACCGCGCCGGTTAGATCGTAGGAAATGTCGGTTGCGGAAGCAGAAGCACTTTTGAGAAGCAGGGTTGGCGGCAGCGCGACCTCATCCATCATCGCCCGCATCTGTGTCTCCAGTACCTGCCAATCACGATCGGGCAGTTCGCGCAGTCGCGAACGAAGGATCGCAAGACGATGCGTCGCGATCTGCTGCAGATGGTCCCGAAGATTCGCGATCACCGGAGTCGCCCCCCGCGCCTGCATCCACGCCATGAACCGGTCGGTCTCTTCACGCACGATAATTTCAGCGCGCGCAGTCTCCTGCGCTCTGTCGGTTGCCGCCTGCTGCACGTAGTGCTGAAGGTGGTCGATATTATAGAGGAACACGTCATCGAGACCGGCGACATCGGCATCGATGTCGCGTGGGAGGGCGATGTCGATGAAGAATAGTGGGCGTCCACGACGCTTGCGAAGTACTGGCTGCAGCATCTTGCGGTTGAGTATCGGGTGCGGTGCGGCGGTCGCGGAAATCACAATGTCGGCACGTTCTAGTTCGGCAGGAAACGCATCGTAGTGGATCGCCGAGCCGCCGAGTCTATCCGCCATCTCGATGGCGCGATCATGGGTACGGTTGGCGACGACGATAAACCGGACGCCATTGCGGACGAGGTGCTGAGCTGTCTCTTCACTCATCTTTCCCGCGCCGAGTATCAAGACACGAGCGCGGGCGAAGTCGTCGAAAATCTGTCGCGCGAGCGTGACTGCGGCGTGTCCGATCGAGAAACCGCCCTGCCCGAGACCCGTTTCGGTCTGGACACGCTTACCGGTGAAGAGCGCCTGCTCGAACAGTTTACCGAGTATTCCGCCACCGGTCTCGTGTGTGCGAGCATCGCGCAGCGCACCGCGAACCTGACCGAGTATCTGCGCCTCGCCCAGTACGAGTGAGTCGAGACTCGCCGCAACACGCATCAGGTGCACAGCCGCAGCTTGATCGGTCTTGCGATAAAGGTGTGGCGCGAAGGCTGTGGGGGCGACATTATGCTGGGCGGCGAGGTGCTTTGTCAGCATCGGGAACAGTTCGACTTCGTGGACAGCGGAAGGAATTTCCGTCGCCAGATACATCTCCATGCGGTTGCAGGTCGAGAGGATCACCGCCTCACCGATACCGGGCAGTGATTTCGCCGCCGTCAGGGCGTCACCGAGCGAACGGGCGTTGTATCCGAAACGCTCGCGGAGTTCGATCGGCGTATTATGGTGGCTCAATCCCAGCAGTACGAGGTGCAAACGCTTCTACTCCGACATTTGTTTTGCGCGTTCCGACTGCGTAACACTTCACGCCCCCCCCCAACTCCCTTTTCCCAAGCTTCAGGAAGAGCGGGAGTCAACACAGCTAAGCCTGTTGTCTGATGAGCACTGGGGAGAGTGAATAGTTATCAGACCGCAGCCAGTAGTTTGCTGACGGTTTTTTCAGCATACTCCTGCGCTTCGTTCATGCGGTCATCCCGCAGCAGCGCCAGAATCTTGGATTCCTCGTCGAGAAGACTGGCGAGCGCTGCGCGCCGTGTTTCGGCCGAGGTCGCTCTCTCTTTTATATAGTGGCGCATGTGCCTCAATAGTTGCATATAGTCTTCGTATTCAGGACCGAAACGCGCCGATAGCTCACTTGCGAGCCGCGCGGTAAACATCGGATTGCTGCCGCCTGACGCGAGGCTGAGGCAGAGTTCGCCGCGCCGCACGACCGAAGGAACGATGAAATCTCCGGACTCGAATGCATTCGCCGCATTCACCAGGATCCCCCGTCCTCTTGCCTCGGCAACAACACGCACATTCACTTCCTCATTGTTCGTGGCGCAGAAAACGAGCGTCGCGGCATCCAGATCATAGGTCTCATAGGCCCGTAGTCGCAGCGCAATTCGATTTTCATTCGCATAATCCTGCAGTACCAGCGTCACCTGCGGGCTTACTACCCGCACGACCCCTCCTGCTTCCAACAATCCCTCCACCTTTCGCTCCGCGACCGCGCCGCCACCGACGACGAGACAGATTTTGCCCGTCAAGTCGAGGTGTACAGGGTAGTAAGAAGTCATGAGCAGAAAGAATTCCTATTTGCGGCTATGCGTGGGAGCAGGAAGCGAACCCGAGGGCAGATCGACAGTATGCGTGACGCCGTTGTTATGTGAGGAAATGTGCTGCTTTCCCGGCTCATCCGGCTGATGGATCTCATCGAGCCGCTCTCCCGCGAGATGATATGACAGCACGGCAAGCTCCTGCAAAAACGAGACGTTGCGAACATAGACGTGGGAGGGAACGCGCAACAGGACGGGAGCAAAGTTGAGGATCGCGTGGACGCCCGCTTCGACGAGCAGTTCTGCGACCTTTTGCGCGGCTATAGCTGGAACGGCGAGTATTGCGATTCTCGCGCCGAGTTTCGCGTTGACTTCGCCGATGCGCTCGACGTCCATGATTTCGAGATTCCAGAGCGGACGCCCGACTTTGCCGATATTGTTATCGAAGACGGCGGCGAGGCTGAGACGATGCTCCTTGAGACCGGGATAGCCGACAAGCGCCGAACCTAGGTTGCCCGCGCCCACGAGGATCACGCGCTGCTCACGGTCGATTTTGAGGATATGGGCGATCCGCTCCTGCAGTTCCGCTACATTGTAGCCGACGCCGGGCTTACCGAATTCGCCGAAATAGGAAAGGTCTTTGCGAAACTGAGCCGCGTTGATGCCGGTCTGCTTCTCTACCTCCGCCGATGAAATCGTCTCGACATTCGAGCGTTCGAGATCGATCAGGAAGCGCAAATAGGTAGCCAGCCGCTCGAGCGTTGGTGTAGGCACTTTGCTGGTCGTTGGCTGTGGCAAATTCGTTCCCTTACAGGTCTATCCAAAAGCGACGCTCAAAATAAGCGGACTAAAGCGGTCAAAAAAGCCTGACAATAAACGAATATGTCACCGAATTACTCGCTAGCAGTATACCTGTACGGTGCAAACGCGTCAAGCATTACCGACTTGCGTAAATCTTCATGGGGTGTAGTTGTCGTATTCCGCAGGGATTTTGTGTCTGGAAACAGCAGTATTGGTTTCCAGCGATAGAAACCACAAGCTCCATGGCGCCGAGTGCCAGTCGACCTGCGGACGATTACCCATATCCGCCAGTGATCTGTTTTTCAGGGTACGAGGACGAGATTGTTGTCTTCCGCGGTCTGCGAGAGGTAGGGGCTCAGCTCGGGAGCATCCAGACGCATGACTCGTTCCGGCAGGCAGCTGAGGGCATTTTCGGCGCGTTCGTACAACAGCACCGCGTCTTCATCGTTGTGTGCGTTATACCAGAGCAGTCCGTCCGTCTGACGGTAGAGGGAGGTGTCATAAAAATAGCGCGACCACTCCTGCGAATGCGTGTGGTCTGCTGCCTTGCTGATTGCCGCCACGGAACCAGCGCGCATCGCACCGTTTTTGCGCAGGTCGAGCAGTTTCACCGCTCTGGTCAAAATCGGCGAGGCGATATGCCATTCGCCACAGGCGATGATTCCGGTATCGCCGAAGATTTCAACGACGCAGCAGGAGAGCGAGAAGCCAGCGTAGTAGACGCCACGTTCGCTGTCCAGCCCGTCGACGCATTGAGTAATCCGATGGTGGTCGAAACGCATCTGCGGTCCGAAGTGGCGGAAGGAGAGAGCAGTCGTAGCATATTTTTGCGGATCAAACAGACGAACCAATCTCGTTCCGGCAGGCAGGGTATGGAAGAGCGGTTTGCAAGCATTTACCGGAGGTGGGGCAGCGATCCTGACCAATCAGCTCACCTCGACTGCCCGCGCCGCCGAAACCAACCGCTCGACTTCTCCCGATTTTAGGACCTCCAGAGGCGTACTACCTTCCAGATACGGATTCGGGCGCACAAACCAGGCCGCTTTTGCGAGCGGCGCAGTTTCCAGCGCACTCAAGACAAGGGGCAGTCCGGCAATGACACCATTGGGACCTTCAGGGTCGAACTGCCAGCGCGGGAATCGCAGACCGCCGCGCTCGTGAACGCCGAGCATTGTCCCTGCTTCGGTCCTGTCATGGGGAGTCTGGCGGCTCGTACCGAGCAGGCGCGCGGCTTCGGTCGCCGTGAGACTGTCGGCAAGCAGTTCGCGGCGCTTCTGGAAAAATCGGGCGACGCTGGCGGCTTCGAGCGCCAATCGTTCTTTTTCGCTGTAGGTTCTGCCCCCGGTCAGTTCAGTGACAAGCGCGGCTTGGCGAGACGAAGCCGTTTGCGACAGCTTATCAGACGGATGCTCGGACGACAGCAGGCTCGGATCGAGCGCCTGTTCCAGGCCAGTCGCGATCCGCTCCATCTCTTCCGCAGTTGCGGTGTCGCGGAGAGCGCGAAAGACTGCAACGGTTCGTTCGAAAGCATCGCGACTGCGCGAGCGCGCCGGACGCTGTTTCGCAGCCTGAAAATTAGTGTTTTTGAAGAATCCTTCGGCAGACGTTTCAGCGGACATTGCTTGCTCCTGCAGTCGAACCACCAGAATAAATGTGCATTCACCCTTACTCCCGATCCCGTCTCCCTACCATTCGTACCTCATCAGGAAGAAGGGAGAAGAGCGCGTTTCAGGGCGAAAGCAAATGTACATCAGCCATCAAATCAACTCATAGCCTGATTATACCATGCTTTTGTAAGAGATGTCTACCGATTATCGGTTCTAGGTTAGCTCACGATCAGTCTGTTTTCGGAGAACGAATTGTGATCTCGATCGGCGGGTGTCCGTCGATCGTCGTCTGAGGATTTCCTTCGGCATGACGGGGGCGCACAGGTCGGCGATGAGACCAGAGTGTCAGCCCGATCCAGCCCGCGACGAGAAATGTGAAGCCGTGACTGTAAAGCCCGAAGGAGAGCCCCTGACAGAGCGCGAAAATGCCGAACAGTATCAGCCCGATCGCAGCCGCCTCCATACACTGTGCAAAACGTCCCGAGAACATCGTCTTCGTCTCCGTAATTTGATTCTGAAGATGCCACGACGAACGGTAATTCGTCGCTTAAAAGTATGAGTGTCCTGCGGACACGAACTGCAGGGGCGCTGCTTGCTGCGCCCAAAACTTCGGTACTTTCCCCCACTTCCCGAGTCTTCGGAGAGGTCCCGAAGTTTCGGGCGAGGTTTTGGGGAGTGAGAAAAAAATTATGTGAGGGCGAGCGTCGTGCCGGTGTCGAAGAGGTGAGCGCGAGACTGATCGACCCGCATATAGAGCGTATCGCCGATTTTGGCAGTGAACGTCGGGAGCGTACGCGCTTTGAAGGCGTTGCCCGCGAGCCGCACATCGACGATGTTCTCGGAACCGAGCGGCTCGACGACATAGACTTCCACATCCATAAAGTCCGCCGCGGAATCGCGACGCAACGCGATGTCTTCCGGACGAACACCGAGCATCAGCGAAGTACCGATCGGAACGTCTGCAAAACGGCTGCGCGCTTCTGGCTGCACCGGCATCGAAACGCCTCCCTCAAGCAGCAGCTCCGTGCGCCCCGCCTGAAGCTGGCACGGCACGAAGTTCATCGCGGGCGATCCGATGAATCCGGCGACGAACAGGTTGGCGGGGCGATCGTAGACATCCGAAGGAGTCCCGACCTGCTGCAGGAATCCGCCGTACATGATCGCGATCTTGTCCGCCATGCTGAGGGCTTCCAACTGGTCGTGCGTGACATAGATCGTCGTGGCTTTCAGGTCTGCCTGAAGTCGCTTGATTTCGGCGCGCATCTCGGTGCGGAGTTTGGCGTCGAGGTTCGAGAGCGGTTCGTCCATCAGGAAGACTTTAGGACGGCGCACGATCGCGCGGCCGATCGCGACACGCTGCATTTCGCCACCCGAGAGCTTGCCTGGTTTGCGCGGCAGAAGTCGTTCGATGTGGAGCTTTCGCGCCGCTTCCATCACACGCTCTTCGATCACGCTCGGCGGCGTTTTCACGGCGCGCAGTGGAAAAGCGAGGTTTTCGGCGACGGTCATGTGCGGATAGATCGCATACTGCTGGAAGACCATGGCGATGTCGCGAGCAGAGGGCGGCAGCTTCGTGACGTCCTCGCCGTCGATTAGAATCTGCCCGCCGTCGGGTATCTCCAGACCGGCGATACAACGCAGTGTCGTCGTCTTGCCGCAGCCCGACGGACCGAGAAAGACCATGAACATACCGTCGTCGATGTCGAGGGACGTGTTGTTGATCGCGATGTTCTGATCGAATTTTTTGAGTAGCTGCTTAACCTGTACAGTTGCCATATTTATCCTTCGAAAGACCTCATCCCCGCCTTCTCTTGTTTGCAAGGAGAGGGGAGACAAAGTACTTGCCAGCGTCAGTCCGCGAAGGCGGACTTTGCAACTCCAGACCGGGGCTTCAGCCTCGTGTCAGGACTTGGGATGCTGAATAGTTACGTTCTATTTTTTGATTGCGCCGAAGGTGACGCCACGCAGCAGATGCTTTCGCATTATGAAGGTGAAGAGAGCGGCAGGGATCAGGAAGATGACCGCACCTGCGGCGATTTGTCCCCACTCGGTCCCGCCCGAACCGGTGTGCCCGATGATCGACGGCGGCGCGGTTAGCGGCGGCGAGCCAGAAAGCACCTGTGCGAACGCGAATTCGTTCCAGGCGGTGATGAAGCAGAAAACAGCGGTCGTCGCTATGCCCGTCAGCGCCTGCGGCAGCGAAATTTTCCAGAACGTCCGCAGTCGCGAATAGCCGTCCAACAACGCGGCATCGTCGTATTCGTGAGGGATGTCGTCGAAAAATCCCTTCAGCAGATAGGTCGAAAACGAGAGATTGAACACAGTATACAGGATCACAAGACCGATGCGCGTATCCAGCAGGTGCAGGGATTGAAACATCAGGTAGATCGGGATTACGACTGCGATTGCGGGCAGCATTCGGGTGCTGAGGATGAAAAACAGCAGGTCGCCCTTCCCCTTGATATTGAAACGGGCGAAGGCATAGGCAGCCATCGTGCCGAGCGCGACGGCAAGAAACGTACTCAATCCGCCGATGAAGAGGCTATTTCCAACCTGCATCGGGAAGTCGGCATAGCGTTCGATCGCGGCGTCGGGGCGATTGCCGACGCGCTTATAAAGGAGAGCATCGTAGTTCTTGAGTGTCAGCCCGAAGTCGTAGCCGGTCGAAGGTTTTTCGCGGTCGACCGCGATGTGTGTCGGTACGAACTTCGGCGGCATCGAAAAGATCTGCGTCGCGGGTTTGAAACTGGTGGCGACGATCATATAGATCGGCAGCAGGTAGGCGACTGTCGCGACGGCGATCGCGCCATAGGCGAGCCAGTTTCGTACGATTGTCGGAAGCTGCATCATCACGCGGATCGCGAGGGCTGCGAGTACGATACCGATCACGATCTGCCAGTGTCCGACGACCGATGCCAGTACAGCGGGCACCTGTCTCCAGAACGCGCCGATCAGCAGCAAAACGAGCAGTCGGGTAGGGGAGGCGCTCAGCCAGCTGAGAACAGGAACGTGTTGGGTTCGTTCTGCCAGCGCTTGTGACAGGGTGGTCGCGTCGGGGATTCCTTCGCCACGCACCTTCGCCAGATACTTGATGAACAGGTTGGCAAGCCCGATGATGATCAGCAGAATCATGTAGGCGAGCGCGCACGAGTAGCCCGTATTGTGCTGGTCGAAGGCTTTCTGGTACAGGCTGAACGACACGGTTTTCGTGGCGTCACCGGGTCCCCCGCCAGTCAATACATACACGAGATCGAAAATCTTGAAGCAGTCGATCGTGCGGAAAAGCAGCGCGATCATCACGAGAGGCGAGACCATCGGCAGCGTGATGTAGCGGAACTTGAACCACGCGGATGCGCGATCGACCTCTGCCGCTTCATAAAGGTGCGGCGGCACGGCGTTCAAACCAGCCAGCGAAATCAGCATTACGAACGGCGACCACATCCAGGTATCGACCAGAACGAGTGACCACATTGCGTTGTGCGGATCGCTCAGCCAGAGCACCGGGTGTGCTCTGTCCTGCACATGAAATACTGACTGAAGCAGCCAGTTGACCAGCCCCCAGTTTGCATCCAGAAGAAACTTCCAGAACATCCCGACGACGACCGGCGAGAGCATCATTGGCAGCAGAATCAGCGTCGTGATGATGCCTTTGGCGCGGAAGGTGCGGTTGAGCAGGAGCGCCATACCGAATCCGACGAGAAGTTGTGCGCCGACGGAGAGCAGCGTGAACTGCGCCGTGACAATAAAGTTTTTCCAGATATCGGGGTCGCCGAGCAGCTTGTCGTAATTTGCCGTACCAAGCCATTTCGCCGTCACGTGAGAGGTGTCGGTATAGCTGCAAAACGAGAGATAGAGCGACCAGACCAGCGGAAAAACGTTCATCGCTACCAGCAGCAGCACGGTCGGCAGCAGAAACAAATTAGCGGTGCCACGATCGCTGAGCGCAGGGCGCGGTGATGCGGCGTGAGGTTTTATGCGTTGCAGCGAAGTATCCAAGCGGTATTCCTAAGCAGAGACTATAGAGTTCGCCGTCCGACTTTCTCCCATGAGTGGTTGGGAGAGGAGAAGGCAATAAGATTCACGGATTCAAATCCCAGGCGTTGCGTATAAATGAGGTTAAAACCTGAGTATGTCTGGCTGAAGCGGAGAGCGCTTCAGCCCTCATCTCAACCCTTCTCCCTACCGCTCATACTTCGCTAGGGAGAAGGGCAAATGCAAGAGCAAACGCGGCGATATTTGTCTTGTCGCCCCCTCTCTTAGTGAGGTACGAACGGAGAGGAGAGGGGGTTGGGGGTTAGGTATTCTTACTTCAATATCCCCGCATCTTTGAGAACCTGCGTATGTTTCGCTGCGATCGTGTCCATTGCCGCCTGTGGCTGCATTGTGCCGGTCACGACAGCATTCCAGTTGGTCTGCGTCGAGTCGAGCAGCTCAGCGTATTTCGGATTGTTATAGAAATCCTTGAGTGAGCCGACGCTGTCTGCGAACGACGGGTTGAAAGGTGCCGCGTTCTTGAAGTCCGAGGAGGCGAGCACGGTAGTATCGCACGTCAAACCGCCGAGTTTCGCCCACTTCTGCTGATTCTCCTGCTTGCTAAACCATGCCAGAAACTTCTTCGCGTTCTCCTGATTCTTCGAGTAGGAGGAGATCGACATTCCCTGACCGCCCAGACTGATAAAGCGCCCCTTCGGACCCGCCGGTGACAGGAAGAAACCGGTCTTGTCGGCGAGCGGGTTCTGCGCAGTGTCGGTCAACCCTGGGAAGAACGTGTACCAGTCCATCGCCATCGCGACCTGACCGGTCTGGAAAGCTTTGAGCGTTTCGTTATAGTAGTAGGATTCCGAGCCGGGCGGCGTGAACTTCTTCAGCTCCTGTGTGTAGAATGCCAGCGCTTTGACCGCTGTCGGCGAGTTGATTACGCCCTGCACTTCGTTTTTGTCGTTGTGCAGATCTCCACCGTAGCACCAGAGCAGTTGATCGAAGCCCATTGTGATGCCGTCATAGCCTCCGCCGCCCGCATAGAAGAGGGCGGTTCCGTACAAGTTTTTGTCGGGGCGCGTGAAAAACTCGGCGATGTCGCGGAATTCATCCCACGTTTTCGGCGGGGCGAGGTCACGTTTGTATTTCGTCTTGAAGGCAGTCTTTTCGGCCGGGTCTTCAAAGAGGTCTTTGCGGTAAGCGAAACCAATCGCATCCGCTTCGCACGGTACGCCCCAGGTTTTGCCGTCATAGTCGCAGTAGAAAGTTTTTGCCGCCGGGGATATTTCGCTCCAGGGAATATTAGTCTTCGACCAGTCGGTCAGATCGACATAGTGCCCTTCGGTCGCGCCACGCCCGAGCCACTGACTGTCGCCGACGATAATATCGTAGTCGGCGCTCTTGCCGCTCCAGACGTCAGTCTGTATTTTCTGCTGATACTGGGGCCATTCGATCTGCTTGACCTCGACGGGAATTCCGGTCTCTTTCGTGAAGTCTTTCGAGAGCTCGTCGAGATAGTCGGATGGTTTCCACTGCGCCCAGGCGATTACCAACTTGGTTCCGGCATCCGCTGTCACGCCAGGCTGAGTAGGTGCGGAGGGGGTGGCAGCATTGTCAGCGGGCTTATCGCCGCCGCAGCCTATGAGTGACAATGTGAGCGAAAGCGAGAGCAGTGAGCCGAGCAGCAGCGCTCCGGCAAGTTTGGAATAGCGCATTCGTATGCCTCCACAGAAAATAGTATGCAGTATAGTTGGTGATTCGTATTTTGCCGCTTCAGGATTGCCGAGCGACTCTCGCGAGCACAATCTCGAAAGTATTTGTAGGGACGCTGTTTATTGCGCCGTCACTGTGTCAGGAATCTATCGGGTAAAGGGTCTCGATTAAAGACTGCGACCGATTGCAGCGGCGATCTGTCGCATTTCTGAAACGGTAGCTGCGAACTGGTCGGGAGTCAGCGACTGCGCTCCATCGGAGAGCGCATCTTTCGGGCTCGGATGCACCTCCAGAATGATGCCGTCCGCGCCAGCCGCTACGCTCGCACGTGCCATCGCCGGGACATAGCGTGCGACGCCGACGCCGTGGGAAGGATCGACAATCACTGGCAGATGCGACAACTGCTTGAGCACCGGTACGGCGTTCAGATCGAGCGTGTTGCGCGTGTAGGTGCGATCGAGCGGGTGGACACCGCGCTCGCAAAGCATTACATCCTGCGTTCCATGATGCAGCAAGTACTCGGCAGCCAGCAAAAATTCGTCGATCGATGCGCTCGGTCCGCGCTTCAGCATCGTCGGGTGACCCGACTTGCCTGCGGCAATGAGTAGCGCATAGTTCTGCATATTTCGCGCGCCGATCTGCAAAATATCCACATAGGCGGCGACCGATTCGACGTCTTCGGGCGCCATGACTTCTGAAATTGTCAGTATGCCGACCTGCGCTCCGACCTCCTTGAGAAGCCTGAGACCTTCGATTCCCAGACCCTGAAACGCATAAGGAGAGGTGCGCGGCTTATAGGCTCCGCCCCGCAGGACGGTCGCACCGGCTGCTTTGACCGCCCGCGCAGTTTCGAACAGCTGTTCACGGCTTTCGACCGAGCAGGGACCGGCCATTATTACGACCCGACTCCCGCCGATCTCCACTTCTTCCGTTCCGGAGTTTATTTTGACCAGTGTATCGACACGCCGAAACTCGCGGGATGCCAGTTTATAGGGGCGACTGATCTGGATCACATGCTCGACACCGGGCAGCATGGACAGCGTTTCGGTCAGCACCGGGCGTAGCTCGGGCGGGATAGCGCTGGCAATGCCGATCGCTACGTGCTCGTCTCCGGGTAATCGCAGCGGCTGCATCTTCGACTGAGCGATACGCGCGATCACAGCATCGATCTGCTGAGGCGTCGCCTCTGCATTCATCAAAACCATCATCGGTTCGAATTTCCTGTTCGTATAATGTAGTGTCTCGCCTGATTTGCTTAATCCGTTGTTCGCTGGTCTGTCGGACCGCGCGAATCAATGAGTCACATCATGCGGTCATTTCGACGCAAATTGGTTATTCGCGCTGACGACCATATAATCCTTCCGGCTATAGAAAGGAACTTCATTCAATACGAGCGGGCAGTGGGATAGTCAATCGAAACGAAGCCGTCAGGAAACGAAGCCGTCAATAAATTTTATCGGCACTCCATCATTCTCGACGGCATAATGACCAGTTTATGGAATGATAGTTTACCCGAGCGTCTAAATGCTACAGATTGGCACGATTATTGCTATAGCATGAAATATGGCGCTGAGTTTTGTATAGCACGCCGATAGTGTGTTATACTGTAGACCTTGTTACATGCCGCCTAACTCCAGCTCAGTCCCATTTTTCGTTCCTATATTGTTTGGGTGAAGACTGCTTATGGCTTCCCCGGTGATACGTATTCACAAAGGTTTGCGGCAACGATTATTGCGTCTCAATCATGCTTCAGGAAGCGATTGAAACGTAGCTTTTCAGTCGATAATGTGCGGATTCATGGGAAGTACAACGTTTTTGAAGGGGATTAATTACGAATGCGTGTGATACAGGCGGGCGTCGGAGGATTTGGCTCGAGCTGGCTCTATGCCGTCCGCGAATGCGATGGATTCGAACATGTCGCGCTTGTCGATCCGAACCCTGATGCACTTCGATCGGCTGGCGAAATCACTGGCGTACCGCCGGAACGCCAGTTCACGCATATAGACGACGCGCTGGGCATCGAGGCTGACGGTTTGATCGACTGTACGCCTGCTCCCAACCACGAAAAGACCAGCATTGCCGCGATTCATGCCGGTCTGCATGTGCTGGTCGAGAAACCGATCGCGGAGACGATGTCGGCAGCGCGTGAGATAGTCGCGGCCGCCGCGCGCTGTAATAGAGTACTGATGGTCACACAGCAGTACCGCTATCAGGATCAGCCGCGCTGCCTGCGGCAGATGATCAGCAACGGCATCATCGGGGACATCGATCATATCGCGGTCGAGTTCCAGATTCAGGGCTTGCTGTTCGGCTGGCGTCAGCAGATGCGGCATCCATTCCTGATGGATATGGGCGTTCACCACTTCGATATGATGCGCTATCTGCTCGGTCGCAACGCCGTGCGTGTGCAGGCGCAGACCTGGAACCCCTCTTACAGCAACACGAAAGGCGACCTGAATGCTTTCGTGTGGGTAGAGTTCGAGGGCGGTGTGCGCGTCAACTATACCGGCACATATTGCGCGCCCGGCGTCGATACCGGCTGGAATGGGCGATGGGTGATCACCGGTTCACGCGGCACATTGATCTGGAATGCGCGCGATGAATGGGGCCCGATACGTCTCTTCCGTCAGAATGCCGATCTGTCGCAGTATCAGGAAATGCACTTCTTCACGCCGCTTCCGGAGATGTGGGGCGAGCCGATCTGGGCGCCATCAATCGGTGCGACGGGGCACCGGTACGACCTGTACCACTGGCGTGCGTGTATCCAAAACAGCCTGGAGCCGGAGACGAGTGGTCGCGACAACCTGCACACGCTCGCGCTGACACTCGCTTCGGTCGAGGCTGCGGAGACCGGACAGACCGTCGAAGTCGAGCGGGAACTGACGATTCGGTAGAGCACTCATCGCCGACACTTCTTTCCGAAGCTTCTCTCCAAATGCTTCGGGGAGACAGTACCGGCAGCTATTGCATTCAGCCCGCGCAGGCGGGCTTTGCAATTCCAGACCGGGACTTCAGTCCCATGTGGCTGAGCTCCAGACAGGGACTTCAATCCCGTATCTACGAGCAACTCCAGACCGGGAATTTATTCCAGCGCGATTATACAAAAGAATCCGACGCTTCCACAGGCGGGAAGCGTCGGATTCTTGCTTTTTTGACGGCCGTTTCTAGCTGTTTTCAGGGCGTGAACACATTCCGGACGCGCAAGGCGTATAATAGTGTTGGCGGAGCGCGGTTCGACAGCATCTACCGCGCATCGGCTGCGACAGACTGACGATCGTTTCAGTCGTTGCCACAGCCTCGGGCCGCCTGTGAAGGAGTTGTAGTACCGAATGAAATCAAGAAGCAATGGCTACGACGGCGATGAGCCGGACCTGATCATATCCTCGATCGACGACGAAGACGACCGCCCCTATCATCTGCCAAAACGGCTGATCTGGCTGTCCGGCATCCTGTTCGCCATATTCCTGATCTTTCACAACGCGATCCCGCTCTACACCGACTGGCTCTGGTTCGGCGAAGTCGGGCAGCGGACAGTCTTCACGACGACGATACTCGCCAAGACGATACTGTTCGCGCTATTCGGAATTTTCTTCTTTGTCGTCTTCTATGGCAATGTGCGGCTGGCACGGCGTCTTGCGCCCGAGTTCGCAAACAAGTTTTTGATGGAGCGCTTCGGACCCAATCTGGCGCTCTCCGCACAAAAGTATCTCGGTATCGGGCTGCTGCTCATTTCGCTTTTCCTCAGCCTGTGGGTGGGACGTATTGCGGCAGAATCCTGGGCGAGCTGGCTCGAGTTTACACATTCCACACCATTCGGCAAAAGCGATCCGGTATTCGGCAAGGACATCGGATTCTATATCTTTCAGCTTCCCTTCCTGAACTCGGTTTATGGCTTCCTCCTCGGTACGCTGGTGCTCAGTGCGATCGCAGTCGTCGTGATCCATGTCGCCGATCGTGCCATAGAGTCGTGGGCTGGGTTGCCAAACGTCCGTCCTGGCGTACGCCGCCAACTGCTCGCGCTCGCCGCCGGAATTACCGGAATGCTCGCCGTGGGAACGCGACTCGGCGCGTTCGATCTGCTGACCAATGACAATGGCGTCTTCGTCGGCGCAGGCTACACAGATCTGCACATCCGACTGCTCGCCCTCAATCTCCAGACGGTGCTGCTCGTTGCCACATCCATAGTATGCCTCCTCTCGATGTGGCGGGGCACGAGTTTTCGGTTCCCAGTTTACGGTCTGGCGGCATGGCTCGGCGTACTGGTGCTCGGCAATGTGATCGCCGGTTCTACTCAGAAATTCTCGGTCGAGCCGAACCAGTTCACGATGGAGCAGTCCTATATTCAGCGCAATATCCAGTTCACGCGACAGGCGTTCGGGCTGGAGAACGTGCAGCGGATCGATAGTTTTCCTGCTGACCAGAGCCTGACGGCATCGCAGGTCAGCGCAAACCGCGACACGCTGGACAATGTGCGTCTATGGGATTACCCGTACCTCGGCAAAGTATACTCGCAGCTACAGACGATCAAGCCGTACTACAAATTCGAGGCGGTCAGCGTCGGCGGTGGGCGCATTCCGAACATCGACATCGACCGCTACGAGATCGGCGGCAAGCTGCGCCAGGTAATGCTTGCGGCGCGCGAAATGGACACGGATGCGCTTCCTGAAGGCGCCCAGACCTGGCAGAACCAGCGGCTCGGCTACACGCACGGCTACGGCTTGATGATGTCGCCGGTCAACCGCACACTCGGTGGCGACCCTGACTATTTCGTCCAGGGATTTCCGCCGACGCCGACCCCGGAAGCAGCCAGTATCAAAATAACGCATCCGGAGATTTACTACGGGCAGCTCGGCTACGATCAGGTCTACGTCGATACGCAGCAGCAGGAGTTCGACTATCCATCGGGCGGAGCCGGTGCGACAGCAGGCAGCAATCAGGACCACTACACTTCCTATGCTGGCAAGGGCGGCATCCGAATCGGGGACTCATACCTCAAAAAGCTGGCGTTCGCGTCACGCCTTGGCGACTGGAACCTGCTGCTCGCCAGCAACCTGAAACCGGTAAGTCGTATTCTCTTCCGTCGCGATATTCGCGACCGCCTGCAGACGATCGCACCGTTTGTCCAGCAGGATGGAGATCCGTATATCGTGGTCAATCCGGATGATGGACGGCTCGTCTGGATCACCGACTGCTACACGATGTCGGATAAATATCCCTATTCGACGCCGCAGAGTATCTCCGTCAACCCGTCGACATTCATCGCGCCGAACTATGTTCGCAACAGCATCAAGGCGACAATCGACGCTTATGACGGGACGGTGCATCTCTATATCTCGGACCCAAACGATCCGATCGCCCGCACTTACCAGAGGATCTATCCAGGGCTGCTCGAACCAATGACGAGCCTGCCTGCCGGGCTCCGCGCCCACCTGCGCTATCCTGAAGACCTGTTCCGCCTGCAGCGTTCGGTCTATGCCACCTACCATGTCGATGATCCTCGCGTCTTTTATCTGAAAGAAGATGCATGGGCGGTGCCGAATGAACCGAATATGGAACAGGGGACACAGACTTCTGCGCGACAAATGGAGCCGTACTACGTGATCATGCGGCTGCCGGACGTCAAGGGAGCGATTGGTGGGAGCGAGGAGTTCGTGCTGATGAGCCCGCTCGCGCCTGTCAAGCGCGAAGACCAGAATATTCTCGGCTGGATGTGTGCGCGGTGTGACGGGGAGCATTATGGCGAACTGGTGCTGTATCGCTTCCCGCAGTCGGCTTCCACTGAAGGACCTTCGCAGGTTGTGCAGCGGATTAATTCCGACAAGGTGATTTCGCCGCAATTGTCGCTGCTGCGCTCGGGCGGCTCGACTGCGACGCTCGGCAATCTGCTCGTGATACCGGTCGAAAAATCGCTGCTCTACATTGCACCGCTTTATGTCGAATCGACCAACTCGGTCAGCAAACTGCCCAAGCTTCAGAAGGTGATCGTCGCCTTCGGCAGCAATGTTGTAATGGAAGATACTCTGGACAAGGCTCTGGCGGCGCTTTTCCCCGGCGGTAATACTGGCGGAACCGCGGGCAATGCGGACGGCGGCACGACCAGTCCGACGGATAACACCAACTCCGCGCCATCGAACCCGAACGTCACACCGCAACTGCGTACGCTGATCGACCGCGCCACACAGCAGTACGACGCGGCGCAAGCCAAACTAAAAGCCGGCGATTTCGCGGGCTATGGAACAGCGACAAAGCAGCTTCAGGAGACCTTGACATCTCTGCGCCGCGCCGCTGGAGTGCCGGGCAAACAGTAACTTTCCTGAACTCGGGGTGGAAGTCCCTGTCTGGAATTGCTAAGTCGGTGTGTGCTGAATCAAGCCCTCACCCCAGCCCTTCTCCTTACCATTCGTACCTCATCACGGAGAGGGGAGGAAGAAGCGTCCGTTGCATTCGCCCTTCTCCCTGACAAAGAATGAGTGGCAGGGTGAGGGGTAGGATAAGGGCTGAATGCTGGCCCGACCGGGCTTTGAAACTGGGACACCTGCTCCGATTTATATCGTTTCACGAGGAGAACTTCGATATGAGCGTGTGCCGACGTACCATCCTTCTGCCGGTATTGATTTCGCTGGCACTGCTGACATCTCTGACTCTGCTGTGGGCGAGTGCAACCTATCGCGCAGACTTCTTCGATATCAAGAAGAAACCGACAGTCGCTTTCAATAAGAAAAATCTGACATGGACGCTGCGAAATCAGGCGGTGGAGCGGGTCGTTCACTTCGATGCAAAAGTGGGCAGTCTCTCGACGCTCTCGCTGAAAAATCTCCAGAGCGGGCATTCACTGACGTCGATGCCCGGCTCGGAAGGCGAAATCTCATTTTCCGCCTCAATAGTCGACACGCCTTTTCCACTCACGGATTGGAAATATACGCGAAGTGAGCCAGCAGGCGGAAATGCCTGGACGTTCGCCGATTTCCCAGCCAAAGACTGGATTCGATCCACCTCACTCTCAGAGATAGTTACTCCCTACAGAGCGAGCAACCCGGTAGGTTCGGGTATGCTTTTTTTGCGTACTCCACTGCCCGCGTACCGCTTTCGTCCCAATCACGCTTACGCGCTCATCATCGACTGTTCAGGCATCCTGAACCCTCGCGGCAGCGACATCTCCGTATACTTCGATGGGGCACTGGCACAGAAGGCACATGCCAACGAACTTCGGCTCGACCGTTATCTGCAGGTCGACGTCGTTCCCGGCAGTCGCAGTCTCGCGATTCATGCCCCGGCAGGTTCGATACGTTCCGTCAGCCTGGTTGAAGTCGGCAGCGCGCCCCCGCCAATGGACCTCACCCGTGACTGGAAGTTTATGTTCCACACGATCAACACGGGGCAGGACAACAGCCAGATTCTGACCGTCAGCCTGAGCGGAATCAACAGTCATGAGGGGTTCGATCTGAGCGTCAGCTATCAGATTTATGCCGACACGGAACCGACGCTCGCGAAATGGTTCACGTTCGTCAACAACCGCGCCTCGACTTTCCAGATAGAACGGGTGCAGTACGACCGTTGGGCGGTGGTCGATTTCGTGAATCAGTTCGCTGACCCCGACCCGCATCGCCCGCTCTGTGCTGCCGATCCGAAAACCGGGGACGGCATCATGACCGCGGTGCTCGCGCCTTATGGAGGCAGCCTGCTTGCCGCAAATGGTAAAGTCGTCACAACCGTTGCCGCCCCGCATTACGTGCTCAAACCGCAAACCCCACAGCGTACGCCCGTATCGCTCTGTTCCTTTTATCGGGGACACGTTGAAACAGGGCAGTTCCTCTATCAGCTCTACATCGGCCAGTATGTTACTCGCTCGAAGCCGACAGATTTCCCTACGACGTACACTACTCGTTATGGATATGGCACAGGTATCAGCGCCGATATTTGTCGAAAGATCGTGCCGACAGCAGCAGCGATCGGTGTCAAACTTTTCCTGATCGACGATGGTTGGCAGAGTAACAGCCTTGCGGATACTGGCAGCTATGGCGACTGGAATACAGACCGGAGACCGTCTAAGTTTCCGCTCGGTCTCGGCTCGACCTCACTGCTGGTTCGCGAAAACAAAATGCGCTTCGGACTGTGGGTCGACCCGGTTGCCGTCGATCCACGCTCCCAGGCGGTAAAGCAGCATAAAGACTGGCTCGAGGTAGCCTTCGGCGAATCGGGAGCGAAGGCGGATCCTACCACGATGGGATTCACCAGTCAGTGGGCTTCTCAGTTTACGATGTCGATGAAAAGCCTCAGTCGTGACCTGAGCCTCACCGCGCTCAAAATCAACGACGATGGACGGCTGTTTCGAGACGGCGACGTTTCGGCATACCACGACCACCCGCTTTTCTATAGTGTTCCGGCAAAGATGGGTTCCTGGAAGCAGTTCACGGATGACCTGCATTCTATTTCACCGGAGTTCCTCCTCGATCGACGGGGCGAGCCGCTGATTCAAGCAACCGATATGGTCGATGTCAACTCGCTGCCGTCCGAATTTCCTATTGGCGAAGACGCACACTCCTCGCAGGCATGGCTTGCCGCTGCGAACCGTACCCGCGCCCGCCTGCTCGATGCCGCCGTGCTAATCGCTCCCTACGTCCTGAGCGCACCCGCGCCCTGTCACATTCCGCTGTTGGGCAGCGACAAGAACCTGACTGATTTTTACTATGCAAGCGTCGTCGGCTGCACGGGTAATCTCGAGCTTCAAGGTCGGCTGGAGGACACGACCATCCCCGAGCAACAGCTGGCGATGAAGTGGATCACGTGGAGCGAAGCGAACCGCCCATGGCTGGGTTACTCGCAGCTTCTCCCTGGACTTTCGCCATCACCGGGGGCTGCCAAATCAGCATCGCGTATCGAAGGCGTGCTGCACCTGCGGAGCCTGCTCGAAAACCGATATGGATATCTGTTCCTCTGGAACGGCTCTTCTGCCCCGGACAACGCGATCATCACCTTCAATCCTGCCGACTATTACCTGCGTCTGAAAACGGACAAGCTAAAGATCGTACGCATTCGTGACGGCGTTCCCGTGCCTTTCACCATTCGAGACGGTTCTATTTCACTGGGGAATATCTCTGTTCCCGCGGTATCATGGGAAGCCTATGAGATCCGTTCCATCAAATAATTCAGTGTCATGTACCGAGCTCAAAGTACCGATTATGAGGGCGGGACTAATCTCTGAGCAGATAAACTTTGCAACTCCGAAACCCATTCCCTCGCGGGTGCGTACTCGTATTTAACGGTTCGTGCACTCCGATTCAGTTCTAATCGGCGACCGATGGGAAGTTGAAGCGAAAGTTCGATGGACGGAATATCGGAAAGGGCAATGCAGTCGGAACATATCGGCTATCTTGGTCTTGGTTCCAGTCTCGGCGATCGGCGGCGGCATTTGCGGGATGCTATCGAACGGCTGAATAGCGAACCGGATCGATTGATCGTCGTTTCCGTATCGTCATTCTATGAATCGCCGCACATGGGACTGGAGCAGGAAGATGCGCTGCGCTTTCCGGCACACTTGAACTGTGCACTGGCAATCCAAACGTCATTTACGCCACAGGAACTCCTGGAGCGTGTACGTGCAGTGGAGGATCTGGGCGGGCGTCAGCGCACTGAGCGCTGGGGGCCACGTACGATCGACATCGACATCCTGCTTTACGATGACCTGATTCTGAATAGCGAGATGCTGACCCTGCCGCACCCCGGGATTGCCTCTCGCGCTTTCGTCGTACTCCCATTGCTGGATATTGCACCCGACCTCATCTTTCGAGATGGCAAAAGTGTTAAATCGATTGCGCGCTCGAACGCAGTTCAGGCGCAGCAGATTCAGCGAATTCAGCATTAGCTGTAGTCAGGAGAAGATGTTGAACGCATTTAGTACAAGGCATATATCTGGCGGCACACGGGGATGAAGTCCTGGTCCACAGCTGCGACACCCTCAAGACCAAATTGAGTAAGGTCAAGCCGCAGTGTCTGCATCTATCTCTCCTGCTCCTCGGGATCGAGAAAAGGGAACCGGGAAGTATGAGGGCTCGGTAGTATGTTAGAACGGACTGGAGCGAACACACATCGTGTGTGAAAGGTCATCGCGATAATGAACTTTCTGTATGAAGCAGTTGATGAAAATGGACTGCCGGTTTTCGGCAAAATAGACGCATTCAGCGAAACCGAAGCGCACCAGCAGCTGCAGGAGCGAGGACTGCGTGCACAGTCGCTCGCGACCAGCGGCGGCCCGGTCGCCACTGTCAGCGCTCCACAGATAGCGCAAGTCTATCGTGAAAATCAGACCGAGATGTTCTCGTCGCAGAGTGGAACAGGTATCGGTACGATCGTTGCGATGCCGCCCTCCGGCGCACCGAGTGGGGTACGCCATGCTGTCGGCCTGGATACCGTCGGGCGCTCGGCGAACATCACCATGGCAGGCAATGCCGCGCGTCTCGCTCCCCGTCCCACGCCCAAAAACCCGATCGCCGATCCCGTCCGCCTGACCGCTTCGACCGTGCAGGGTTCAACGCTCGGTGGAGTGGGAACGCGCGATATGATGATGCTTTTTCGGCAGCTTTCTTCACTCGTTCATAGTGGCATGAGCATCTACGGCGCGCTGGAAAACCTGATGCTGCGTACGCCGAACAAGAACCTCGCGAAGACAGTCGGAGATATGGCGCAGCAGGCGAAAAGTGGTGGATCGATCGCGGAGGTGATGGCACACTACCCGCGAATTTATCCTGAACATATTACGGCGACGGTGCGCGCCGGGGAACTGGGCGGTTTCGTAGAGATCGCTCTCGGCGAAATTGCGGTTGTTTACGAGCAAAATATCGCTCTCTATCGCTATGCCTGGATACCGAAGATTATGGCAGGCATGACATTCTTTACACTGCCGTTCGTCCTGCCCTTGTTCCCGACGCTCTTTTCGAGCATGGATTTCAGCGCGAACGCGGCGCTCTATCTGAAGTGGGTCCTGTTCTGTACCTTGCCGATAAGTCTCGGTCTCGTTGCTCTGGGCAAATATATGGGCAGAGTGCTGCAGCTTCCAAAGCACCGCTACCGGCGCGACAGTTGGTCTCTCAAATTGCCCGCGTTCGGTGAACTGCAACGGCAGGTCGCGATATCGACCTTTTTGCGCATGATGGGACGTCTGTATCATGCGGGCGTCGCTCCGATCGCCGCATGGGAAGGCGCGATGAATACCGCCAGCAACGTCGTGATTCGTGACCGCCTCGGGCAGTCATATACGCTGATGCAGCAGGGCGCATCACTGCCCGACGCCTTTGCCGCGACAGGGCTTTTTGCCAACGAGGTCGAGCAGTTGATCTTCACCGGGCAACAGTCCGGTCAGGTCGTCGAGATGCTTGATCAGGCGGAAAGTTACTACAAGGAAAAAGTCGATCAGGCGAACGGCAAAGCGAAGTTCATGATTTTCCGGCTAGGTCTGCTCACGTTCCTGATCTGCAGTGGCAGCGCGGGGTGCTACATGGCATACACCTATTTCCATGGCATATTTGCATTTGTGGACAAGTTTTTCGGTACCGAATAATGGGCTGTGAACAGTCTGCGAAGCAAAAAACAGATTCTGCACAGCGTTCGCGGGAGGTGAGGAATGCCGCAATTTACGTTTAATGCAACCGACGCAATGGGCAATGCGATCGAGGGGACACTCGATGCGACCGACCTCGCGCTTGCCGCAGAGCAGGTAAAACGTATGGGTTATACGCCTATCCGCGTCCTCTCGCTCGCTCCGCAAAACGGGGCGGGCGATTATGCCGTCGCTGGCGATAACACGCTGACCCTCCCAGCATCAGTCGAAAGCATACCTGGTTCCGCAGTGCAGAATACCGCTCCACAGCCAGTAATGCCTACCGTTTTCGACCTGACCCAGACGATCACCGAGTATCCTGCCGCCGCCAACGCACTGCTCGTTCCAACTTTAGATGCACAAACCGGCGCCATCTCAGACACCTATCTCGAGCCCTGGCAGCGCGGCGGAGCGACTGTCGATGCTCCGCTCGTTCCAACGCTCACCGAAGTTGGCGTAGATCAGAATGGTTTGCAGAGTGAGCCGACGCAGACAATGGCGGCAGGCGTCGCAAATGTTGCTGCACAGCATCAGACGGTACGGATCGGTGCGCCAAACGTCCGCGAAGGCGTTACGATTCCTTACCGACCGGGCATGGTTTCTGAGAAAGGCCTGCCACAGCAGTTCAAAGAGAAAATCGTTTATCCGCTCTTCTCCGGAGTGGTGCTTAAAGATCTCGGACAGTTCCTGCGGCAGTTCGCTACGCTGATCGATGCCGGTCTCCCACTCTATCAAGCGCTCATCGCACTGGAAGGCAACACGCATAACGCGAAGCTCAAGGAAGTCGCGCGTTCGGGGCAGGCGCAGGTGATGGCGGGCGGTAAGTTCTCCGACGTTATGGCAGCATATCCCTGGATTTTCCAGCCGGTGCAGATCGAGATGGTGCGAGCGGCAGAACTCGGTGGACTGCTCGATCAAGTTCTGCGGAATGTCGCCGACTATGTAGAAGATGAACTTGCGGTGCGCCGCATGATCAGCCACGAAACGCTCTATCCGAAAATTACGCTGTTCATGGCATTGATGATACTCGGGCTCCCGGGCTTTATGATGAAGACACCCGCGTTCTCGCAGTTGATACTGGGCACCATGGGGAATCGAGTTTATAGCTTCGGCAATTACCTTATGGACACCGTCGGATTCGGTCTGGCAATTGCGACCCCGCTTGTATTAGTGAGCATATTCTGCAAACTGGTGCTTTTCAACACGGGCAGTGTGCGCGATGCCTACGACACTTTCAAAATGGCGATTCCGGGTCTTGGCAGCACGGTGCGGATGTTTGCGATTGCGAAGTTCGCGCGAACTTTTGCGTTTCTCTATCGCGGCGGCTTCACGATGGGAGTCGCGCTGAAGATCGCTGGAGATGCCTGCGGAAATGGTGTCCTGCGAACGGCCGCCCATAAAGCGATTCCGGTCGTCGAACGTGGCGGGCTTGCTTCTGAATCGATGGCAGGGTCTGCCGCGTTCACATCGATGGCTATCGATATGTTCCGTACGGGCGAAACGACCGGCAATCTCGACACGATGATGGATAAGATTGCGGACTATTATGAGAGTGAAGGCAAAGCAAAGGCGCATCAGGCGGCAATGATTTTTGGCGTAGTCGTATTCCTCCTCGTCGCAATCCTCGTCGCAAAAGCGATCATCGAACAGTATATGAGCCTGGGACACGCTGAAACCACTCTGCCCGATGAAGGTGGCGGGTAAGTGCAGTTTGGGAAGAGGGCGCGGCAAACAGCGCCCCTACGAATGCTCGGTATCGCGAACCCTCGCGTGCATCAATCGGTTTTCGATCGGCAGGAGCAAAGCGGGAAGCAGTACGGCAGCAAACTATGAGCAACGGACAGCTTGATTATTATGGAATATTGGGGCTGTCGGTCTCAGCAACGCCGGAGCAGGTCAAGAAAAAGTACCGCGAATTGGCACGTCGCTATCATCCGGATATCAATCCCAGCGCGGAAGCCGCCGGGAAAATCAAGGGAATCAACGAAGCCTATCATGTGCTCGGAGACGTGGATCGTCGCGCTGTCTATGATGCGACCCTGCTTTTGAGTCGCCCCTCCCCGCCAACCGCTCGCTCGACGCAAGCTGCCTCCGGTGCTCGGCAGTCCCCACAGTCCGCTCCTCGATCGCCGTCGAATGTCAATTCTAAAGTCGAATTCGATGGGTTCGGTACAACTGCCCGCCGGACGTCCAATGCTGGTACAACCACGACTAAACCACCGCTTCGCCGCCCATCATCTCAAGAACGCGCCGCTGAAATGCTGCGCCAGAGCGGAAAATTGGTCGCGGAAGCGCAGCTCGCATTCATCAACCGGCAGTACGCCGAGGCAGAGAAGCTCTGTCAGCAGGCGCTCGGCATGAACCGTGATAATGCAGTAGCGCATGAGATACTCGGCGATATCTTTGCACGGCGTGGCGATCGCGAACTCGCCAACACCGCCTACTCCTACGCGATACAGTTCAATCCCCGCAACCAGGCAGTACAGGCGAAACTCGATCGTCTTTCCGGCGTACGAACGAACGGACGCAGTGCCGGACCCACGATGACACGCACCGTCTCGCAGCCCTTGATGAGCAGGCTTCTTACGGACACAAACCGTGATTTCGTGATCGGGGCAATGAGCGGCGGGCTGGGTATTGGGCTGATCGTCTTGCTCGTATGGTTTTATCATCATCTCGGCACAGCCATAATTGGTGAGATTTCCCTGGAATTGATCGGCGCTGTGTTGAGTTCAGGAATGATTTGCGGCATACTTCTCGCGCTCTACGGGGGAATGCGCCCGATGTCGCAGGAGCTTGCGCCGCACGATGGCAGGACACGCGCGGTCAATATGGGACTGCTGCTGACGCTCGCTTCGCTGATATGGTTCTATCTCTCGCTTATGTTTTATGTTGTGATCGCCCTGAACCAGAAGCGGACTTCCTATTCGATCCTTCGCGCCTACGGCGTGAGTATGATTCTGACGGTGCTTTTCGCCGTCCTCTATCGCCCCGATAGTGTCTACGTGCCAGTTGTCTCCCTGTTCGCGGGCAATCTGCTCTTTCCGATGGTGCTGCTCGGCTGGAAGTTCGGCGACGCCCTGCGCCTCAGTCGCCGCTAAAACCACACGCTGGAACGGGTAGCGCATGTCAGCAA
This sequence comes from Chthonomonadales bacterium, assembly GCA_038216735.1. GTDB lineage: Bacteria > Armatimonadota > Chthonomonadetes > Chthonomonadales > Chthonomonadaceae > JBBQPY01. Next base: position 3,517 of record JBBQPY010000001.1, on the reverse strand, counting down.
GGAGCGACGCAATGCGTTCACATTCGAAAAATGGCTTCACGCTTGTCGAACTGCTCGTCGTCATCGCAATCATTGCGGTGCTGGCTGCCCTGTTGTTTCCTGTGTTCAGCCGGGCGCGCCGGAAGGGATGGCAGACGACCTGCGTTAGCAATCAACGGCAGATCGGTGCGGCTTTGACGCTCTACTTACAGGATTTCGACGAGACCTATCCCAACTATCGTTTCGAGCCGCTTGGCAGCCAGCAGGCAGGTGATTTCGAGAAGAACTCCTGGCGTGTTGTGATCTCTCCGTATCAGCAAAATAGTGGCGTGATGATATGTCCTGCCAACTCGGACAATAGCATTCTCTCCCAGGATGCGAGATACCCGATCTCCTATGCTGCCAACGTAGCTGCGGACCCGCACGACTACCCCTTTCCTTCCTCGCTGCCGATAGCGGAGCTGCGTGCTTTGACGCTCTCTGGCGTCTTTGGAAACGACCTTTCCTCGGGTGTCAAGGTGTCCTCGATCGTTCGCCCGGCGGAATGTATCGCTGTCGTCGAGATGCTGCATAACCACTTCAGTTCGTTTATTGTTGATATTCCCGACGACAAGGAGCCTTTCGGTGAGAGCCTCGAGAATAGTTCCGTCTGTTTTTCCGACTGCCTGTTCACCGGGCATTTCGGCTTGTCGAACTATCTGTTCACAGACGGCCATGTCAAAGCCCTCAAACCGACCGCAACCTATTATGGGGAAGAAACCAACTACTGGTATCGCGATGCGAGCTCACTGAGCGCGGACGCCCGCACAACGCTGACCACTGCGCAAGCGCACAGCAATTAAGAGAAATTAAGCGACCCCCGAGCGCCGACAGCATAATCATTTCATTCGACATAATGGCTTCATCTTCTAAAATGCCGATATCGACAACTGAGTTTTGACAACGCACACGACGGAGAAGCATGACTATCACTGTGGGTAAGCCCGCGATCTCTCTGCGAGAGCCGTTCCTGCGAATGCTGGACGATTATGAGGCACACGATCCCGAGAACGGTGCGTTCTATGCCTCTGCCCGCGCCGATTTCGATGCGTATGTTGGCAGCCTGCACGATGAGGAAGCCGGAATCGATCTTGTGCCAGGTTTTGTACTCTGTTCGCATCGCTGGCTGTTGGATGAGGTTGGGACACTCATCGGGATCGTGCGGGTTCGGCACAATATCGATACGCCGTTTCTATCTCAGGAGGCTGGCCATATCGGATATGACGTGCCCCCTTCACAGCGCGGTCGCGGATACGGGATCGCCAGCCTGCAGGCGGGTCTCACGCGAGCGCAGGAGCTCAAACTGGAACGAGTATTGATCTGTGCAGATGCAGGCAATCCGGCTTCGTGGCGTACGATCGAACGTTGCGGCGGAGTGCTGGAGCGTGAGTTCCGCTCGGAACACTATCATTGCCTCGTGCGCCGCTATTGGATTGAGATACCCTGAGACTTTGCTCGGGCTGCCTTTGCTTTTTCACTTTGCCGTGGCTTCTGAATACCGTTGTCAATAGAGAAAGGGACTTATGAGACCTCGGGTATGCGGCGCTGTCCTGCGTAACGAAACGATTTTGATGGTGCGTCATCGTGATCAGGATCGCGAATATTGGACACTGCCAGGCGGGGGTATCGAGCCAGATGAGACGCCGGAGGAGGCAGCGGTCAGGGAAGTGCTGGAAGAGACGGGTCTTAAAGCTACCGCCGTGAGATTTCTGTTCGAAGAAGGCTACTTATATGGCACGTGCCAGTGTTTTTTGCTGGAGGTTAGCGCCGAACAGAACATACAACCCGGTCACGATCCAGAGGAAGCACACCTCGAAAAAGAGAAACGTCTGTTGCAGGGTGCGGACTGGCGTCCTTTGACACAACTCGAGGGTGACGCTCAGGTGCAACAGGTGCTTGAACGGCTCATAAAAGCGGACGCGGTCCCCTCAGCGGGCTGAGAAGTAAATGTAACGTGTACTCCACCCATGCCGTCTAAACCGCATAGTAGAACAGGGGAATATCAACATTGAAAGCGATTCGGGAAGATGTTTTGAAGACACTGAAAGTCATATTCCCGAAGGCCACACTGATACATGGTATTGCGTTCTTAGTCCTGGTATGCCCCGTTCTTATGCTGTCGGCACAGTATGCAGCGACCAATCGTGGCTGGTCGAATACCGGCTATGGATGCGCCCTTATTCTGAGTTTCGCAGTCGGGCTGGCGACAGCTGACTGGAAGAAGAAATGAGCCGAACAGACAGCCACTGAATGGTGCCTCTGGCGGAGTCGAGACGCTCGGTGTGGAATAGGAACCTATTAGTTAGTTAAGGCAAGTTTTATCCTTTATTTCAGGATAAAGGCACTTGAGTTTGACCCGCGCATCCGACGAAGTGAACTGCCAGTTCACGGTATGCGGGCGAGCATTGCGACTGCGTTCCCACGCCGACACTTCCTGCCGCAAGGTTTCGATGTCCTCGATGCGCCGCGACAGGCATTGCCGTGACAAGACCGACAGTTCGCACTCGGCGATGTTGAGCCAACTGCCATGCTCAGGCGTGTAATGCCACTCGAAGCGTTCGCTCAGACGCCGCGCTTCTTCCGGACAAAACTGCTCGTACAAAAAATACGGCTTGTGCGTACTCAGGTTGTCGCATACTAACACGATTTTCTTCGCGTTGGGGTACACCTCGTCGGCCAAACGCTTCAAGACAACGGCGATGTCTACGCCACAGTGCTGCTCCCGAACGCTGAGCCCGCGTTTTCCGACGAGCGGTTCGTACCATAAACAGAGACTGGCACTGCCATTGCGCGCGTATTCGTAGTCCTGGCGGGCGGGGTGCCGGGGCGTCGCGGGCAGGCTGGGTCGGGGAGAAGCGTGCTGTTCTTTGCGCGTTTCGTCGAAGCAGACCACCGGATAGTCGACGTCATAGGGGCGCTGGTACACGTCGAGCACGTCTTGCATTTTGCTCACATACTGCGCCGAGGGTTTGCCAAGGCACCACGTCTGTACACGCCAGGGTTTGATTTCGTTTTTTTTAGTGTTTCGCCCACCGTCACATGACTGAGGCTGTCGACATAGCCCAGTTCCACGGCCTGTTCTGCCAGCAGGCGCAGCGTCCAGCGGGCACAGCCCTCGGGCGGGTCCGAGCAGGCGAGCACGGTCAGCTTGGCTTCGAGTTCGCCCGTCATTTTGCGCGGGGCGGTGGGTCCCATGGGCTTATCGGTGAGCGTGGCCTGTACCCCGTCTTCGAGAAACCGACGGCGGGTATTGGCGACCGTTTTCGGGTGGCAGCCGAGCACTTCGGCGATCGTTTCGTCGGTGCGTCGTTTCTCCTGCGCGCGATCGAGGAGCAGCAGGATGCGGGCGCGCGTCAGTTTGCGGGCCGTTTGTTGGCCGGTGCGCACCAGGCTTTCGAGTTGCTGGCGTTGTTCGGGTGTGAGGGTAAGAAAGGTATGTTTTTTCATACCCCGATTTTACCCGCATTCCGCAACTGTTAAAACATTACCTAACTAACTA